>DATBMM010000170.1:0-24118 GCA_036554825.1 Candidatus Limnocylindrales bacterium | reverse complement strand
CGCGCGTAGTCGGGGCGCTGGCTGTAATCCATGATCCCCGGCATCTCGCGGAACTGGCGGCGGACCTCCACGATGATCGATTGCGCCGTCTTCCCGACCGCCCGGATGGCGAGGCTGCTGAAGAAGTAGGCGAGCATCGCGCCGATGAGCGCCGCGACGAACACGCTGACGTCCGCCAGGTTGACCGCCTCCAGGATCTCGCCGCCGCGGTTGCGCTGGATGAGGTTGACCTTGTCGATGTATGCGCTGAAGAGGAGGAACGCCGCCAGCGACGCCGAGGCGATCGCGTAGCCCTTCGTCAGGGCCTTGGTCGTATTGCCGACGGCATCGAGGCGGTCGGTGATCTCACGAGTGTGGGCCTCGGAGCGGCTGAACTCAGCAACGCCACCGGCGTTGTCGGTGATCGGACCGAACGTGTCCATCGCGAGGATGTACGCCGTGGTCATGAGCATGCCCATCGTCGCGACCGCAGTCCCGAAGATGCCACCGACGTCGTGGCCGTCAGCGTTCACGAGACCGGCCTGCTGGCCGAGCCAGTGCGACGCGATCAGCGCGACGCCGATCGAGATCGCGGTGACGAACGTCGTCTCGAAACCGACCGCGGTCCCGCTGATGATGTTCGTCGCGGGGCCGGTCCGCGACGCTTCCGCGATCTCCCGGACCGGGCGGAAGGAACCGGCCGTATAGAACTGCGTGATGTAGACGAAGACGACCGACGTCGCGAGACCGACGATCCCGCAGAAGAAGAAGTAGACCCACGTGGGCAGACCGAGCGCGCCGCCGGTCGCCCCGTTGGTCTGCATCATCACGTAGGTCGTGATGCCCAACCCGACCACGGACAGGATCGTCGTGACCCAGTAGCCGCGGTTGAGGATGTTCATCGGATCCTCGGTCTCCGTGCCGCGGATGAAGAACATCGCGACGATCGTGGCGAGAAGTCCGAAGGCACGGACGACGAGCGGGAAGAAGATCCACGCCTCGGGGTTGGGCCAGCCCGCGCTCGACGCGATGGCGAAGGCCGCCACGCCGAGGATCATCGCGCCGATGTTCTCGGCGGCGGTCGACTCGAACAGGTCCGCGCCACGACCGGCGCAGTCACCGACGTTGTCGCCGACGAGGTCGGCCACGACGCCCGCGTTGCGCGGGTCGTCCTCGGGGATGCCGGCCTCGACCTTGCCGACGAGGTCCGACCCGACGTCGGCGGCCTTGGTATAGATGCCACCGCCAAGCTGCGCGAACAGGGCGACGAACGACGCGCCGAACCCGAAGCCGACGATGACGAACGGGGCCTTCTCGACCGTGACGCCACCGATGAGCGCCTGGTACACGACGAAGATGCCCCACACTCCGAGCAGCGACAGCGCGACGACGAGGAAGCCGGAGACGGCACCGCCGCGCATCGCGACCTGGACGGCCTCCACCAGGCTTCGCCGTGCGGCCGACGCCGTCCGCACGTTCGAGCGGACGCTGATGTACATGCCGATGATCCCCGACGCCATCGAGCAGATCGCGCCGACCAGGAAGGCGATGCCCGTGAGGATGCCGATGGGGGCGCCCGCCAGCTCGCGGACGTCGGCGACGTCCGGTGTCTCGACGACCGCGATCACGAGCGCGATGACGACCGCGGCGACACCGGCGAGCAGCGCGATGGTCGTGTACTGGCGCTTGACGAAGGCGTCCGCGCCTTCGCGGATCGTGCCGGCGACCGCCTGCATCTCGGGCGTCCCGGTGTCGCGCGACAGGACGTCGCGGGCGAGGTACAGGGCGAACAGCACGGCGGCGATCCCGGCGATCGGGATCAGCAGCTGGAGCGCACTAGCCATCAGGGGGTCGGTTCCTCCATCGGGGAGCGTCATGGCCGGCACCCGATGCCTGGCGCGAGAACATGCGCCGTCGCCGCCGGGGACCGGGGAGAGGCCGCTGGTCCCGGTCGGCATGCGCCGCTGGGCGAGACCTTTCAGGCCGCGGGCGAGTGTAACAAGGCGCCGAAGAGCGGGTCAAACTCGTTGGCCCCCGGTGGATATGCAACCCTGACCCGTAGCGGCGGGGCGCCCCTATACTGCCGGACTTGTGAGTCAACGACCCGCCGTCGGGTGCCTCTTCGAGATCGTCGAGACGCTCGTCTTGACGCTCCTCATCTTCTTCGTCATCCAGAACTTCGTTGCCCAGCCGTACAAGGTCCAGCAGAGGTCGATGCAACGGACGCTGGAGGAGGACCAGTACGTGCTCGTCGACAAGCTCACCCCGCGGTTCGATCCATACAATCGGGGCGACATCGTCGTCTTCGAGCCACCGGAGGAATGGGGCCAGTCCGACACACCGTTCATCAAGCGGGTGATCGGTGAGCCCGGTGACTCGGTCGAGATCAGGGATGACGGCCTGGTCTACGTGAACGACGTCCCGATCGACGAGCCGTACCTCTATGCCGACGAGGTCGACGGTCTGCCGCAGCCGACCACCTCCCCGAGCGAGCTGTCGACGTGGACGGTGCCCCAGGGCGAGCTATTCCTGATGGGCGACCATCGCGCCAACTCCGCCGATTCACGCACCTTCGGTCCGGTGCCGATCGACCAGGTCGTGGGCCGGGCATGGCTCCGCTACTGGCCGATCGACACGTTCGGCATCCTGCAGACCCCCACCTACCCGAGTCTCGCCCCCGCCTCCCCATGACGCCGTCCGGGATCCGGGTCCCGCCCTGGACCCGACCGTGAACCCGCTCCTCGCGGCGATCGCGCTCGCGGTCGTGGCCGGGACGGTGGTGGCTGTCGCCTCCCGCGACGCCCGGGTCGCGATCCTCGGCGCGGCGGTGGCGCTGATCGGCACGCCCGTCCTGGCCGATCCGCTGCCGGCTCCGCTCGGTCTGGCGGGACGGTTCGTCGGGGCGATCCTCGCCGCGTACCTGCTGTGGATCGTGGCCCGCGACCGGGGACGCGGTCGTGCGCCAAGCGCGGCGACCGGCGGCTCCCGGATCGGCTGGCCGGCGGAGACGCTGGTCGCCGCATCGGCCTTCGTCGTCGGGCTGGCCGCCCACGGCCTCGGGGCGCCGGCGATGGGGACATCCCTGGCGAGCGCGACCGGGTTCGCGGTCGCGGCTCTCGCGGTGCCGGCGGCGATGACCGGGGCTGATGTGCTGCGCGTCGGCATCGGCTCCCTGCTGCTGCTCGACGCCGCCCTCCTCGTCCGGACCGGGCTCGGCGGGACACCGGATCAGCTCGAGCAGCTCATCACGACCGGGGCGATCGTCGTGGTCGCCGGGGCCTTGGCCACGCTGGCCGGGAGCGCCCGCGATGACGGCACGGGCGGCTTCGGGTTCTCGCTCGAGGGTCGGCGTCGACGACGTCGCGAAGCCGACGCCCACCGGATCGAGCCGCGCATCGGTGACCTGTCCCGATGAGCCTGCTCCCGTTCCTGCTCCTGACCGGTATCGGCGCTATCGCGGTCGTGGCGCTGCGCGAACGTCAGCCGGTCGCGACCGCCGTCGGCCTCGCGGCCCTCGGTCTCGCCGTCCTGGCGGCGGCGCTCATCCGGCCCGACCAATCGATCGTCATCGGTACGACGGGGATCGCCACGACCGACTACCTGCGCGTGTTCCTGCTGCTTGCCACGATGGTCGCGTTGCTCCTGGCCATCGTCGGCGAAGCCACCGAGGGCCGGCGCATCGTGCCGGCGGCCGCTCTTGGCATCCTGGCCAGTTGCGCGCTCGCCCTGTCCTTGCCAGACCCGCGCGTCGCGGTCCTTGCGGCCACCGCCGGCGGTGCCTTCGGTGCGCTCGTGGCTCTCGTCCCCGATGCGGGCCGGATGGGCGCCACCGTCGGTACGCGCGTGCTGCGCGCCACCGCGGTCTCCGGCACGATGGCCATCGCGGCCACGGCCTGGATCGGCCGGGACCTGAGCGACCTCGCCGCACAACCGATCGTGTTCGGACTGGCGTACCTCGCGTTCGCCCTCGCCGTGGCCATCCGCTTCGGCGCCATCCCGGCGCACACCTGGGCTGCCAGGCTCACCGATGCCGTCCCGGAGACGACGCTCCCGTTGGTGACGGCCATCGGCCCGGCCGCGCTGGCGATCGTGGCCCTCGCCTGGGCCGACGCGTCGATCGCGCCGTTGGCCCTGGATCTGACGTCGATCCGCTTCGTGATCCTGGTGGTCGCCATCGCGTCGATCCTGCTCGCGTCTGTCGCGGCCTGGATCCAGGACGACGTCGAGCACGTCGTCGGCTACGCGATCGTCGGGGACGCGGGCGTGGTCCTGCTGGCGGTCGCCGCGCTCGATCCTGCGGCGTGGGCGCCGGCACGGATCTGGATCCTGGCGTTCGTCGTCGCCCGGAGCGCGTTCGCGGCGTGGGCGGCGGCCACGCGCGCCACGTTCGGGACCGGCCGCATCGCCGACCTCAAGGGCTGGGCCATCCGGGCTCCGGGCCTGGCGGTCGTGCTGGCGCTGGTCGTCGTCGCCAGCATCGGCCTCCCCGGGCTCGCCGCCGCCGAGGCTCGTGGCCAGCTCATCGCCCTCGTGCTCGACGGCCCGCTCGCCTACCTCGTCATCCTGGGGACCCTCAGTCCTCTCCTCTATTACGGCCGCCTCTTCGCGATCGGCATCGACCGCACGGGGGGAACGACCCGCGTCGCCTGGCGGCCGGTCCTCCACCGACTCGACCTCACCGACGTCCGCGCCTCGCTGCGGCGGGCCTGGGCCGACAACCGCTTGGTCACCGCGACCGCCGGGGCGGGCATCCTCGCGGTCCTCGCCCTGATCGTGTCGGCGGGAGCCTTCGGCGGGCCGCAGGCCGCGGCCGGCCTGCCACCGACGATCGGCGAGAGCGTCGAGTCGTTCGGGCCGGGTGAACCAGTACCGGCATCGGACGCCCCGAGCGCGGCACCTTCAGGCGAGCCGGTCAGTCCTTCGCCGGCGAGTCCTTCAACGAGTCCTTCGCCGGCGATACCCAGCCAGGCTCCATCGGTGGAACCACAACCAAGCTCCTAGCGGCCCCTGCCTTACCTGCGCGACCGTGGCGCACGCTTTTGGCCTGAAGCGTCTCATGCCGGTTTGCTCGGGGCTCTAGCGCGACTGTCGCGCTCGCTTCGCGTCGAGAATCTTCCTGGCGCGGTCTATGGCCCGGAAAACGTGACTGTCAGACGCGCAAAGGCTTTGCCTCGACGATGGGACGCACGGCTAGCAAAGTGTCCGCCAAAAGCACCCGAGGAGATTGATCGACGACCCGAACGTTCAACAATCCAGGGGTGTACCCCACCACCCTGGTACCCCCGCGCCCTGTTGGATCGATCCGTCTTTGGCGATCGTGATCCAGAGCGATGGAGGTTCCTCCTCATTGCCCCGCGCATAGAGCTCGCGGACGACGGATGCCCCTGGCTGTGTGGCAGAGCGGTCTAGTAACACCAGGCTCGACCCGACCGGCATCGAGTAGCACGCGGCACCCATGTTCTGGCCCCAGAACCCGCCGCCGTCCTGGATCTGGCCTTCGACGAAGACAGCGTCGTGGACCTCCGCGAGTGAATCGTTTCGCACGTACAAGACGACCTTGGAGCCGTCCGGCGGGTCCAGGCCCGAGGCTCCCGCAACGACCGGGAACCGTGGCACCGTGTCGGGATCGACACCCACTGGAACGAAGCCCTTGCCGGGCACCATCTGGCCGACAACGGTCCGCAGGTCGTCGCCGTACACCGGGAAGGGTGCGTCGCCTGCGCCGAGGACGTCCTCCTTGCGGGCGTAGCCCGCGATGTCTCCGTCGCGGCTGGCCACCGCGAGAAAATCGGGCGTGGAGGACGGGTCTACTGCGCCGTTGGGACCGGGTGGGGGCATGGTCCCCTTGCTCGCGAGCGGCGAGCACCCGGCGAGCAGCGACAGCGCCGCGAGCGCAGTAACGAAGGCAATGCTGGCTGTATTGCTTCGCGCTCGCACTGCTCTCTCCCTTGAACTCGAGTGCCTTGCGGCCTCCGCCGAGCATGGTCCGGCCCGAGACGCGCCGTCAAGAAGCGCTCCGCCTCAATCCAAGGCACAGGCCGAAGGCGTGGGGTCTCGCCGTATTCGCTACGGATGGCCAGCCAACGGTCGACGGGAAGCGCGTCCTGAGCGCCCATCCACGAAGCGGCTAGGGAGTAGGCCGAACGCGGTGGCACGGGACGAGTCCATCGGGCCACCGAGGGGTCGATAGCGGCCCGTGGCAAGCGTGCGGCAATCTCACCCGGCGACGCGGGGTCCCTACACAGTGCGAGTCACTCCTCGGGTGCGAGGACCCAGCGGTCGACGTCGCGCTCGTACACGAGCAGCTCGTCGTCGCGGAACCACAAGGCGAGCTCCGAGACGGCCGCCTCTGGTCCGTCCGACGCATGGACGATGTTCTGCGCAGTCTCGAGCGCGAAGTCGCCGCGGATCGTGCCGGGCGCCGCCTCGTGGGGGCGGGTCGCGCCGTTGATGGCCCTGACCACACCGATCGCGTTCGGGCCCTCGAGCGCCAGGGCCACGAGCGGCGCCGAGGTGATGAACTCGACCAGGCCCGCGAAGAACGGCTTCTCGCGATGGGCCGCGTAGTGGCGCTCGGCCAGGTCGCGGTCGACGTGGACGAGCTTGAGCCCGACGACCTTGAGCCCCCGCTCCTCGTAGCGCGCGAGGATCCGGCCCGTCAATTGGCGCTGCACGCCATCGGGCTTCACGAGGACGAGGGTGCGTTCGGTCACGCGTGGTCTCCTTCGGTCGGTGTGGATCGGTCGGGTGGCGCCGCGGCGTCCAGGTAGGCGCGTCGCGCCTCCAGCTCCCGGCCGACGAGACGATACGCATCGCCGCGGACGAATGCCAGACCGGGATCGTGGTGATCGCCGATGACGTCCAGCACGGCCGGCGCCAGCGGCGGCGAGATGCGCAAGACGAGGGCGAGCTGGAGGGCGGCACCGCTGACGTCGCCGGCCGCGAGCGCCATCCGTCCGGCATCGAGCGCCTCTTCGCCGGTCGGCAGGGACACGTCGATCGCGGCCTCGTCCTGGGCCTCGGCCTCTGCGGCCGCGGCAAGGTCGTCGTCCCACAGGCCGGCGCCGGCCGAGACCGACTCGTCGGCCGGCTGCGGCGTGGGTCGCGCGTCGCGCGTCGCGCGCCGGCGCTCGGCCCGGGTGGGCCCTGGGCCGGCACGGCCCGGGTGAGGCGGATCGAACATCGTCGTCGGTGACGGGGGCGGCGCGGCCGGGTCCGGAGGCCAGGCCGGGCTTCGCGGCATGCCCGCGAACACCTGGTCGATGGTGCCGTCCGCGGCGGCCAGCGCCTTGGCCGCCAGCCGGCGGGCCTCGGTCGGGCGGCCTCGGGCGGCGGCCGCCTCGGCCGCGATGACCAGGGCCAGGAGCGGACCGTCCTCGTCGTCGAGCATGAGCGCCGCCGCCTCACCGGCGCCGGCGAGGTCACCGGTCCGCCAGCGCACCTCCGCGAGGTCGATGACGCCCTGGGCGTCGAGCATGTCCTTGCCGGCCATGGTCTCGAGCTCGGCGCGGGCCAGCGACAGCGACCCGAGCCGCAGGTGGAGGCGGGCCAGGACCAGGTCCGCGGCGCGGTCGGCGGTCGTCGCCGTGTCCTCGCTCACGCCGGCAGCCGCAGGTGACGATCGAGGCCGCGCAGAGCCCGACCCGGGGCCACGGCGGCGAGTCGGAGCCCGTCCTCCAGCACCAGCGTCCCGGCGACGCGCTGGATGTCCGCGGCGCTGACGGCATCGATCTCGGCAAGCGCCTCGTCGACCGTGAGGACGCGGTCGTGGAGGGCCTCCTGGCCGCCGATCCACGACGCCACGTGGCGGGTCTCGTCCATGCGCAGCTCGAGGCCGCCCGACAGGTAGCGCTTGGCCTTGTCCAGCTCGTCGGCCGGCACCGGCTCGTCGCGCAGCCGGACGAGCTCGACGAGGATCGCCTGGAGCGCGTCGTCGAGCGAGTCGGGGTCGACCCCGGCGGAGATCTCGAGGGCGCCGGCATCGGCGTAGTCGACGAGACCCGACGAGATGTCGTAGGCCAGGCCCCGTTCCTCGCGAACCGACAGGAACAAGCGGCTGCTCATCCCGTCGCCGAGGACGGCGTTGAGCAGCGCCAGTGACCAGGCGTCGGGATGGTCCCGATGGAGGGCCGGGACGCCGACCACGAGTTGCGCCTGCGAGGTCGGCCGCTTGCCGAACAGCAGCCGCTCACCGGCCGGGAGGCCGGGGGCCGGGGCGAAGCCAGGGACCACGCCATCGCCCGTGCCGAACGACGCCGTCGCGAGCTCGACGGCGGCCTTGTGATCGATGTCGCCAGCGACCGCGATCACGGTGTTGGCCGGTCGATAGGTGTTCCGCCAGAAGTCCCGGATCGTCGTGTCCGGTAGGGCCCGGATCCCGGCCTCGTCGCCGCAGATCTCGCGGCCGAGCGGCCCCTCGCCGAACATCGCGGTCTGGAACAGGATCTGGGCGTATTCGGTCGGGTCGTCCTGGTAGCCGCGGATCTCCTCGATGATCACGCTCCGCTCGCCCTCGATCTCGTCGGTGCTGAGCGTCGGCCGGACGATGAGCTCCCCCAGGACGTCCATGGCGCGGCTCGCCTCGCGCGTCGGTACGCGGACCCAGTACACGGTCGATTCGCGGTCCGTGGCGGCGTTGAACGACCCACCGACGCCCTCGATCGCCTCGCTGATGGAGCGGGTCGTCGGATAGGCGGCGGTGCCCTTGAACGTGAGGTGCTCCATGAAGTGGGCGACGCCGGCCTCGGCCGCGCTCTCCAGGCGCGAACCGGCCAGGACGTACGCTGCGATGGAGACCGAACGTGCCCCCGGCACCCGGGAGCTGATGACGCGCGGCCCGTCGGGCAGCGCGGTCCGTTCGAACATCGCGGCGATGGTACAGGAAGGCCCTTCGATGGCCGGCCGCTGACACGGATCGGACGGCAAGACGACGCCCCGGCCGGAGACCGGGGCGTCGTCGCACTCGATCCCGTCAGATGACGGTGTTGTTCAGCCAGGTCTGCATGAAGAAGATGACGAAGGCGATCGCGACCACCCACATGAGCGGATGGATGTCGGCGAACTTGCCGCGCACCACCTTGACGACGACATACGCGACGAAGGCCGCGCCGATGCCGACTGTGATGCTGAAGGTCAACGGCATGAGGATCAGGCCCAGCAGGGCCGGGAAGCCTTCCTCGATGTCCGTGAAGTCGATGTCCTTGACGAGGCTGATCATGAGGAAGCCGACGAAGACGAGGACCGGCCCCGTGGCGACGTACGGCACGAGGACCGCCAGCGGCGTGAGCAGGATGGCCGCAAGGAACAGCACGCCGGTGACCACCGACGTGAAGCCCGTGCGCCCGCCCTCGGCCACGCCCGCCGCGCTCTCGATGTAGCTCGTGTTCGAGCTGATGCCGGCGGCGCCACCGAGTGCCGCGCCGACGGAGTCGACGAGCAGGACCCGACCGATGTTCTCGGGGTGACCCTCCTCGTCCACGAGCCCGGCCTGCTCGCTGATCGCGGTCGCCGTGCCCATCGTGTCGAAGAAGTCGGTCAGCATGAAGCTGAAGATCGTCAGGATCGCGGCCAGGAGCCCCAGGACGGCGAAGACGTTGCCCAGATCGAAGTCGCCGAGCGTCGAGAAGTCCGGCGTCGCGACGAACGAGGTGGGCAACCGCTGGACGCCGAAGAGCAACGCGAGGATCGTGGTCACGACGATGCTGATGAGCAGCGCCGCCGGCACCTTCCGCGCCCACAGGGCGACCGTGATCAGGAGTCCCAGCCAGAACAGGAAGTGCGCCGGTTCGGTCGGGTAGACGAAGGTGACCGGCACCGGGTTCTCGGCAGAGGATCCGCCGGTCTTGATGATGATCCCGGCATCGATGAACCCGATGAACAGGATGAACAGGCCGATGCCGACGCCGATCGCCCGCTTCAGCGCCATCGGCACGGCGCGCATGATGGCCTCGCGGAGGCCGGCGAGCACGAGGAGCGTCACGACCAGGCCTTCGAGCACGATCACGCCCATCGCGCCGGCCGGCGTCAGGCCCTGCGTCAGCACGAGACCGAACGCCACCAGGCCGTTGATGCCGAGCCCGGCGGCCATCGCGAGCGGCACGTTCGCGACGACACCCATCGCGATCGTCAACAGACCGGCGATGAGCGCGGTCGCGGCCGCTGCCGCAGGGATGAACGCCTGCGCCTCGGGCGAGCCCGGGGCGCCGACCATGTTCGCCAGGATGAACGGGTTGACCAACAGGATGTAGGCCATGACCAGGAACGTGGTCACGCCCGCCTTGACCTCGGTCGCGAGGTCGGTGCCGCGTTCTGCGAACTTGAAGTAGCCCCCGATGCCGCCGTCGGTCGGCCTACCGGCTCCCGGCGCGGGGTCCGTCGTCACAGCCACAGAGATCCGTCCCTCCTTGCCCTCGGCGGCGCGCCGGGCCACGGCGGGCTCGGTCCGCGCCAGTCACTGCCCTCTGGGGAACGCCGGCGTCCTCCACGCCGGCTCCGGACGCGCTACTCGTCCTCGTGGGCGTCGAGGCCGAGCAGCTCCATCTGGACGAAATCGGACGTGTCGAACTCGAGCTGACGCGGTGCGAAGGGCGAGGCGTCCTCGCTTGCCGCACCGATCGGCGCGAACTCGACGACGACCCGCTCATCACCCTGGACCAGGGTGTAGACCAGCAGCTGGTCGGGGCGGGTCTCGAACTCGAGGTGCTCGAACGAATCGATGTTGAGGGTGATGGCCAGCGGGGTGAAGTAGGTCGATGTGTCGGGGGCGTCGGTGACGATCCGCTCCACCCATCCGGTGCCATGGGCGACGACCTCCCGGCCGCGCAGGTAGCGATAGGTCACGGTCTGCTTCAGCAGGGGCTTGAGGAGGTGGAGCATGTCGGTCGGGCTGGCCACCACTCCCTGGTTCACGAAGAACTTCGCGGCCGGCGACGTCGACACGAGTGGGACTCCTGCAGGGTCGGAGGGGGCTCGCCTCGGAGGACGCGGCGATGGTACCGCACGGTGATGGCCTCGGGAGCGGTCTCGGTGCCCGACGCGTGCCCCGCGCGGCAGCCGACGCCGCGGCCGAGCGTGCCGCGGACGCCGCGTATCATCCGCGCGATGCTCCTCGCGATCGACATCGGCAACACGAACATCACCGTCGGCCTGCTGCGGAACGGCGTGCTCGTCGCGACCAGGCGAGCGGCCACCGTGCCGCGTGCCACGGCGGACGAGATCGAAGTGCTGCTCGACGGCCTCCTCCGCCTCGACGACGCGTCCTTCGGCGACGTGTCCGCGATCGCCTGCTCGTCGGTCGTGCCTGCGCTGACCGCGCACATCGAGTCGATCGCCGAGCGTCGTGAGCGCCCGCTCACGCTGGCACTCGCGGGGACGGTGCCCCTCGCCGTCCGCACCGAACGACCCGGCGAGGTCGGCGCCGACAGGTTGGTCAACGCGCTGGCCGCCGGCCGCTTGTACGGGATGCCGGCGGTGGTGGTCGATTTCGGGACCGCGACGACGTTCGACTGCGTTGCCGCCGACGGCGCCTACGTCGGGGGCGCGATCGCCCCGGGACTCGAGCTGGGCCTCGAGGCGCTCGCAGCACGGACCGCCAGACTGCCGCGCATCGAACTCCGCGCGCCGGATCGGGCGATCGGCCGCGACACGGTCAGCGCGATGCAGGCAGGCACGGTGTTCGGGTACCAGTCGCTTGTCGCGGGCCTGCTCGGGCGCATCCGGCGTGAGCTCGCCGACGGGGCCGGCGTCGCGCCGTCGGACGTCAAGGCGATCCTGACCGGCGGCCTGTCGGCTGCGCCGTGGGCGGCCGACCTGGACGGCATCGATGCCATCGATCCCGACCTCACCCTCAAGGGGCTCGCGATCCTCCACGCCGAGGTCGCCGGCGGGGAGCGGCTCGAGCTGGGGCTTCCGTGACCGGCCGGCTCGAGGGGCGGCTGATCGGTCTCGGCGTCACCGGGTCGATCGCCGCCTACAAGGCCGTCGAGCTGCTCCGCCTCCTGCGTGCGGAGGGCGCCGATGTGGTCGCGATGCTGACCCCAGCGGCCACGGCCTTCGTCGGACCGCTGAGCTTCCAGGCCCTCTCGCGGCACGCGGTCGAGACCGACGTCCTCGCGCTGCTGCCGGACGGCCGGATCGGCCACATCGTCGTCGCCGACACCGCCGACGCCATCGTCGTGGCACCGGCGACCGCGCACTGGCTGGCCGCCATGGCCCATGGGCTGTCGGGCGACGTCGTGACGGCAACGACCCTCGCGACCAGCGCGCCGGTCGTCGTCGCGCCGGCCATGGACGGCGACATGTGGACGCATCCGGCGACTCGCGACAACGTCGCGCGACTGCGTGACGCGTTCGGTTACACGATCGTCGAGCCGGAGGCCGGGGAGCTCGCCTCCGGGGCGAGCGGCGTCGGACGGCTGGCCGAGCTGCCAGTGATCGTCGACGCGATCATCGCCGCCATCGGCTCGCGCCCCATCCGCGCGACCGATCCAGCGGTGCGGCCACCGGAAGTCGAACCGGGACGGGACGCCGACATGACCGGCCGACACGTCGTCGTCAGCGCCGGCGGCACGCGCGAATCGATCGACCCGGTCCGTTTCATCGGCAACCGCTCGACCGGGAAGATGGGCGTCGCGGTCGCGGAGGCCGCCCTCGCGCGCGGCGCGCGGGTCACCCTGGTCGCCGCCAACCTCGACGTCGCGCCGCCGGCCGAGGCGACGACCATCCGCGTCGAGTCAGCCGCGGAGATGCGGACCGCGCTGCATCGGCTCACCCATGCCGACGACGGTCGAGCCGGGTTCGATGCGCTGGTCATGGCCGCCGCCGTGAGCGACTTCCGACCGGTCGAGACGGCCGAGACGAAGCTCGAACGCGGTGGCTCGCTGACCCTGGCGCTCGAACCGACCCCCGACATCCTCGGACAGATCTCCCGCATCGCCCGCGGGACCGACCGACAGGGCGAGACCAGCTACGAGCCGATGACACCGAGGCCGGTGCTCATCGGTTTCGCCGCCGAGACCGGTTCGCTCGACCGGGCGGTCGACAAACTGCGTCGCAAGGGGCTCGACCTGCTGGTCGCCAACGACGTCAGCGAACCGGGTTCGGGCTTCGGGACCGACACGAACCGCGTCACGATCCTTGACGCCGACGGAGGTCGTGTCGAACTCCCGCTCATGCCCAAGCGCGCGGTCGCGGACCGCATCCTCGACCACGTCGTCCGTGCGCTGGACGACCGTGACAGCGCAGCGCAGACTGGCGGCTGAGATGAGCGCCCCCTCGACCCCAGACCGCGACGCCACGCGGCGCCTCACCGTCGGCGACATCGCGAAGCGCTACGCCGATGGCGAGCGGCTCCCGATGCTGACCGCCTACGACTTCCCGACGGCGCGGATCATCGACGACGCAGGCATCCCGCTCGTCCTCGTCGGCGACTCGCTCGGCCAGGTGTTGCTCGGGTACGAGTCGACCGTCCGGGTGACGATGGCCGAGATGCTCCACCACACGAAGGCCGTCGTCCGGGGCACGCGCCAGGCGCTGGTCATCGGCGACATGCCGTTCCTGACCTACGCCTCGGTCGACGAGGCGCTGGAGAATGCCGGCCGGTTCATGCAGGAGGCCGGCGCCCAGGCGGTCAAGGTCGAGGGCGGTGTCCGGTCGGCGCGCATCATCGAGGCCATGGTCAAGGCCGGCATCCCGGTGATGGGCCACATCGGCTGGACGCCCCAGGCCCAGCACGGGATGGGCGGCAAGGTCAAGGTCCAGGGCAAGGACCGCGTCCAGGCCCGAGCCCTGCTGGCCGACGCGCTGGCCGTCCAGGAGGCGGGTGCGTTCTCGATCGTGCTCGAGCTCGTGCCGGCCCAGCTCGCCGGTGCCATCACCGACCGCCTGAAGATCCCGACCATCGGCATCGGCGCCGGCCCGCTGTGCAGCGGTCAGGTCCAGGTCGTGACAGACCTGCTCGGCCTCGGTGACTTCATCCCCCGCCATGCCCGGCCGTACGCCGACCTCCGCACGACGATCGGCGACGCGGCACGCTCATTCGCGGCCGACGTCGCGGCGGGTACGTTCCCGGGTGAGAAGGAGACGGTCCGCATGGACGACGCCGTGCTCGACGAGGCACTCGGTCGCGGCGCCCCGGACCGGGCCCCATCGGAGGCGCCCGTCGCGGGCATCCCGCTCGACCGCGATCTGTAGCGGCGGGGCTCGGACGTGGGGCAGGCACAGCCCGCCGCCATGACCCGCGTCGTGCGGACGCGCGCCGAGCTCCGCGACGCCCTTGCCGAGGCGCCCCGGCCGCTCGGCCTGGTGACCACGATGGGCTGGCTGCATGAGGGCCATCGCGCGCTGATGCGTCGGGCGCGCGACGACAGCGCCACGACGGTCGTGACGATCTTCGTCAACCCGCGCCAGTTCAACGAGGCGTCCGACTACACGCGCTACCCGCGCAACGAAGCGCAGGACATCGCGATCTGCGAGTCGGAGGGGGTCGACCTCGTCTTCGCGCCAGCGGTCGAGGAGGTCTACCCGCCGGGCTTCGACACGACCGTGGTGGTCGGCGCGGTCGCGCGACCCCTGGAGGGTGCCGCCCGGCCGGGCCACTTCGACGGGGTCGCGACCGTCGTGGCGATCCTGTTCGGTCTCGTCGGGGCGGAACGGGCGTACTTCGGGCAGAAGGACGCACAGCAGGTGATGGTCATCCGCCAGATGGCCCGCGACCTGGCGATCTCGACAGAGGTGATCGCCTGCCCCACCGTGCGCGAACCCGACGGGCTCGCATTGTCGTCGCGGAACGTCCACCTCTCCCCGGACGAGCGCGCCGCGGCGACGGTCCTGCGGCGGGCGTTGATCGCGGCGCGGGAGGTGTGGTCCGAGGGTGAACGATCCGCGGATGTCCTCCGCGACGTGATGCGCTCCGTCATCGCCGAGGAGCCGCTGGCGGACGTCGAGTACGTGTCCGTCGCTGATGGGAAGACGCTTGCCGAGCTCGACGATCTCGGCGACCTCGGGGGGCCGGCCCTCGCCTCGCTTGCGGTCCGGTTCGGGGGGACCCGCCTCATCGACAACGAGGTGCTCGACGCAGCGGCGGAGGAGGACCCGGGAACCGACGTGCGCCCGCAGGTGTACGGAGGCTGACACCACCCGCTGTGAGGTCATCGTCGATGTCGCGCCGCACGTCCACGTTCCGTCTCGTCCTCGGGCTCCTCGCAGCCCTGACGCTGGCTCTCCCCGTCGCAGCGAAGGAAGGTGCCGAGGCGAAGCTCGACACCGCGCTGCCGCGCGATGCCGAACCTGGCTCCACCATCGAGATCGGCTGGTCGGTGTTCGCGCTCTCGGACGACGGCACGCAGGAGCCGATCCAGGGCTCGCCCGTGTACCTCCGGCTCGTCGGACCGGACGGGACGAGCGCGACCGAGGTCCTCGGCACGGAGACTCCGGCCGGGTCCGGGCACTACACGGCGGCGATCCAGGTGCCCGCAGGCGGTATCGGCGAGGTGATCGTCGGGATGATCGGCGAGGCGTGCGACGCGGATGACGGCTGCCAGCGGTCGGACCTGGTCTTCCCGCTCACCGACGATCCGCTGGTCCGCGGCGCCGCACCGGTCGCGCCGGCGCCGCTCGCGCCGGCGCCGCTCGCGGCGACCCCGTCGGGTGCATCGATCGGCGGCGATCTCCTGCAGATCGTGGCGATCGGCGTGGCGTTCGCGGTCGCCGGCGGCCTCGCGGCGCTGGTCATCGGCCGGCGGCGCGTCATCGGGGCGCATCCGACGGGTCGCTGACCCGCACGACTGACGGCGGCGGCGCGGGTCGCGGCCCCGGCCCGCGCCGACTGCCGGCTCGCCCCCGGGCCTCGTTCGGGCCTTGTGGGCCGGGTCAAGCGGCGACTTCGACCTCGCTGGCCACCTCGAGCACGCGGTCGATGAACAGGTGCTCCCAGACGAGCGCCTTGATCTCCTCGATCTTCTCGCGGTCGGCCACATGGGTCTTGACCAGCAGGTCGTGGATCTCGGACGCCACCGCGTAGGTGTCCTCGGGCACGATCGTCGCGAAGATGTTGGCGTGGCGGATGGCGTCGATGACCGTCTTGCGCGGCTGGTAGCCGCCGGTCAGCACCAGGCCGAGCGCATCGCCGGCAGCCGGCGCCTTGATCCGATGCGCATGGACGATCGCTGCGATCACGTCCTCGCGGTCGCCCGGCACGATGACGAGTGACCGCTCGCCGATGCGCTGGAGCATGTGCTCGGGCTCCATGGCCCCGATCGCCACCCCGCCGATGACCTGATCCAGGTCGGGGCCCGGGTGGATCGTCTCGCCGTGGACGCCCTCGAGGACCATCGCCAGCGTCGGGTTCGAGAGGATGGGCCGGTAGGGCAGGACGCCGAGGAGCGCGATGTCGTGACGGGCGAGCCCACGCTCGAGGGTCCTCGCGAGATCGGGCTTCGCGGCGAGGTCGACCTTGTTCACGATGGCACCCGCGACCCGCACGCCGGACCGCTCGAACAACGCCTTGTTGAGCACGATCTCGTCGATCGGTCGGCCGACGCCGCCCTCCGAGACGATGACGGCCGGCGAACCGAGCATCGCCGCGACGACCGCGTTCGAGAGGCCGATCACCGCCCCGACACCCGCGTGGCCGGTCCCCTCGATGAGGAGGATGTCGCGGTCGCCCGCGAACCGCGCGTGGGCCGCCCGGATCCTGGCGGGCAGGTCCTCCACCACCCGGCCGTCGATGTACGCCTGGGTGAACCCGCGCGGGATGTGGACCGGGCTCATCTGCCCGAGCGGCTCGTGAAGGCCGAACACGGTCTTCATCAGGACCGCGTCCTCATCCGCGGGGACGCCGTCCTCGATGACCGTCCGCTGTCCGACCGGCTTGATGAACCCGGTCGACAGACCCCGACGCTGGAAGCCGTCCAGCACACCGAGGCTCACCGTGGTCTTGCCCCGGTTCTGTCCGGTCGCGGCGAGATAGATGTGTCTCAAGGTGCTACCCAGACCTCTCCGAGGTCTGAGGCGACGCTCTGCTAGCCATCAGACCGAGGATTCGACGCTCTGCTAGCCATCAGACCGAGGATTCGACGCTCCGGCGCGCCATCCGTCCGAGGACTCAGCCGTGAGCCCCCGTCTTGCGCTCGACCAGGCTCAGCGCGTCGCGCAGTCGGGCGACCGTCTCCGGATCGACGGCATCGGACTCCAGGTACGGCCCGAGCCGCTCGAGGATGTCGGTGACCAGCCCGAGGAAGACGCTCGCGTCGGCCACGAAGAACTGCGGCTCGTTGTTGTAGCGGACGAGCGTCAGCCGGCCCTGCAGGACCCGGCGCTCTTCGACGTGAGCCACCTGGGTCGCGAAGTTGTGCCCCTGGATCCCATCCGGGTTGTTCAGGAAGTTGAGCGCGTTGTCGATCGCCAGGCCGAACCGGGCCCGCCACGCGACGAGCCGCTCGTGCACCTCCGACGGGATGCGCACCTCGGCGACCTCGTCGAAGACCTCGGGCGCCACGGTCAGCAGCCCGACAAGCGTCGTCCCGGCGCGCGGTCCCAGCATGACCTGCAGGCTGCGCTCGAGGGTGAACACCTCGGAATCGAAGCGTGGGCTCGTGATCACGTCGGTCAGGAGGTCCTCGACGTTGTCGAGCACGCCCGGCTCCCCGACGGCGTTGGACAGGTGGAGGATCTCCTCCTTGAACAGGAACTTCTCTTCGTGGTCAAGCACGGCGCGGATGGTAGCACCGCGTCACGGCGGCTCGATCACCATGGCGCCTCGACCACCCGTGACTGACAGACCACTGCAACGCGCCGACGCAGCGCGTACGGTGGTCCCATCCGACGACCCGCGGATGATGCCGGCAGGAGGTCAGCCATGACGACCGAACGACCGCGGGACGACATCCCGGAGCACGAGCGGCGCCCGGACACCGATCTCGGGGCTGGCATCGCCGGCCAGGGCGGGACCGCGCCGGAGACCGGTGCCGATCGACGAGCGGCAGAGGCCGGCCTCGACGAGGACGCGCCCCAGCGCACGACCGACATCGACGACGAGGGTCTCGAGGAACCCGAGGATCCGGACGGCCCGGACGCCGCCTACCAGCCGCGCAGCATCTGACCGCCGCTCGCGGATCGTCCCGGAGCGCCCTAGAGGCTGAACCCGGGCGGCTCGGAGAGGCCGGGGTTGGCGGCCTCGAAGGCCCGTGCCGCCTCCAGCGTGCGGATCCATTCGTAGTACACGCCCTTGGCGTGGATGACCGTGGCGCCGGCGTCGGCGATCCGGCGCAGCCCGTGAGCGTGCATGTCGCCGGGCGAGAACGTGGCGTCGGCGACGACCGCCACGCGCAGGCCGCGGTCGAGCAGCCCGATCGCGGAGTGGGCGACGCACACATCGGTCTCCATGCCGACGAGGACGGCGGTCCGTCGACCCGTCCGCTTGACGGCGGCCAGGATCGCCGGGTCGTCGGCCAGGCCGAAGACCGGCTTGGGCAACATCGGGTTCCCGTCCGGGAAGCGGTCACGGATCGCCGCCTCGGTCGGGCCGTTGCGGGCGGCGTCCTCCTCGGTAGCGATCACCGGGATGTCAAGTGCGGCCGCGACGCCGACCAGCCACGCCATCCGGTCGATCGCCATCTTGGACAGGGGATCCGCAACGCGCCCGAACCCCGGCTGAGCGTCGACGACGATCAGGACCGAGTCGTCGCGCGCAAGGAGACGACTCATGCCGACTCTGCCCGTGTCTCGGCCTGAGGTGTGGTCAGCCGAAAGTCGAACCGAGCAGGCGACGCGAGCGCACCGTCTACTGCGGAAGCGCGGGAGCGCAAGACACCAACCCCCGCATGTGCCGGAAGAGCACGCGGTCTATGGGTACAGGCCGCGCATCTCCATGGCGTCGGCAACGCGCTTCACGGCGACCAGGTAGGCCGCGGTGCGCATGTCGCACTGCTCGCGGCGCGCCACGGCAAGCGTCTCGCTGAACGCCTTGACCATGATCTCCTTGAGCTTCTCGTTGACGACCTTCTCGCTCCAGTGGTCGCGGTTGAGGTCCTGGACCCACTCGAAGTAGCTCACCGTGACGCCACCGGCGTTGCACAGGATGTCGGGGATCATGAACTTCGAGGCCTTCCAGAGGATCTCGTCGGCCTCCGGCGTGGTCGGCCCGTTGGCCGCCTCGGCGATGAGACGCGCCTGGATGTTGCCCGCGTTGGCCGCGGTGATCTGGTTCTCGAGGGCGGCCGGGATCAGGATGTCGCAATCGACCTCGAGGACGTCGGCGTTGCTGATATCGGTCGCGCCCGGAAAGCCCTGGACCGTGCCGTGCTCCTGCTTCCAGGCGATGACCTTCGCGATGTCGAGGCCCTTGGGATCGTGGATGCCGCCGGTCGAGTCGGACACGGCGATGACCGACGCACCCTCCTCGACGATGAGCCGCGCGGCGATCGACCCGGCGTTGCCGAAGCCCTGGACCGAGACGCGCGCCTTCGATAGCTCCAGGCCGAGATGGCGGGCCGCCTCGACGATGCAATAGACCGTCCCGCGAGCCGTGGCCTCGGTGCGCCCCTCCGAGCCGCCGAGGCTGACGGGTTTGCCGGTCACGACGCCCGGGACCGTGTAGCCCGCGTGCATCGAGAAGGTGTCCATCATCCAGGCCATGATCTGGGCGTTGGTGTTGACGTCGGGAGCCGGGATGTCCTTCTCGGGCCCGACGAGGACCTCGATCTCAGTGAAGTAGCGGCGCGTCAGCGCCTCGAGCTCCTTCTGGCTGAGCCGCTTGGGGTCGACGATGACGCCGCCCTTGCCGCCGCCGTACGGGATGCCGACCACCGCGCACTTCCAGGTCATCCACATCGCGAGGGCCTTGACCTCGTCGAGGGTGACGTCCTGGTGGTAGCGGATGCCGCCCTTCGCCGGACCGCGGCCGAGGTTGTGCTGGACGCGGTAGCCGGTGAAGACCTGGACGCTGCCGTCATCCATGTGGACCGGGAAATGGACGGTGAATTCCCGGCGCGGCTCGCGCAGGACGAGGCGCATGCCCGGATCCATGTCCAGGCGCTCGGCGGCAAGGTCGAACTGTCGCTGCGCGACTTCCCACGCGTTGATCTGCGCAGCGACGTGCTCGGTGGTCATGGATCGAGGAACCTCCGTGTCGGGCGGCGTCCCCGGGCCGCCTCGTCGGTCTGGGTCGTCTCCCGGACGACCCCACGGGGCGCATCGACCAGACAAGGGCTGAACCGCTCGGTCCGCGACGCGCGTTTCATGTGCGACCCGGAGTATACCCGCGGCGGGGTCTCTGACGCCTCCCCGATGGTACCGGTCGGCAAGGTTGTCGCAACCTGGCCGCAACCTCGGGTTCGTGGCAGGTGCGTGTCAACGGCTGCGGTTCGACCCCGGCTGTGCGCCCCGACCCTCAGCTGGGGCGGTACAGGATCGCCGCTCCGACGCACCCGGGTCCGACGTGCGGCCCGACCGACGGGCCGATCAGCTCGACCGACACCGCGTTCGGGTCGAGGTCCGGCAGATGCCCCAGGACCTCGTCGCGGAACGCCTCGATGTCGGGCGTCTTGGAGTGGAGGATCGCCAGCCGCTCGACCGGCCGCTCCACGATGAGCTCGACGATCCGGTCGCGGGCCTTCGACCGCGTGCGCACCCGGTCGACCGTCGTAACCTCTCCGTGCTTGAGCATGATCACCGGCTTGACCGACAGCAGCGTGCCGATGGCCGCCTGCGCCCCGCTGATCCGACCACCCTTCTTCAGGTATTCGAGCGTCTCGAGCGCGAAGTAGATGCGCAGGTCGTCCGCTCGCTCCTCGAGAGCGCCGGCGATCTCCTCGGCGGGCACGTCAGCATCGGCCATCTCGACCCCCATCCTCGCCAGGATCCCGATCGCCATCGACGCGCTGCCCGAATCGACGACATGGATCTCGCGGTCGGGCAGCATGTCGCGCGCGATCCGCGCGCTCTTGATCGTGCCCGATAGGGTCTCGGCGACGTGGACCGAGACGATCGCCTCGGCTCCCTGCTCGAAGGCCGCCTCGTAGGCGGACTTGAAGTCACCGGGTGCCGAGGCCGCGGTCGTCGGGAATGGCGCGTCGGGCGCGGTCATCCGATCCCAGAAGGCCGGTGCGCTCAGATCCGTGCCGGCGCGGTACGACTGTGTGCCGAAGTTGACGATGAGCGGGACGATCCGGATGCCGGATGCGGCCGCTTCCGCGGGGTCGAGATCTGACGCCGAGTCGGTGAAGATCGCGACGCGAGCCACCTCGGACTCCTCCTCCCAGCGACCGTGTGGGGCCGGTCGTTCGGGGCATCATACGAGCCGCGTCCAGCCGTTCCGGTACGCTTGCCGAGCATGGATCGATCGATGTGGGCCGTGCTGGCCGGCACCTTCACGCTGCGCTTCAGCACCGGCCTCACCGGTGCGATGCTCGCCGTCTACCTCGCCCAGCTGCCCGAGCACGGCGGCGAGGAAGTCACCGCGACGACGCTCGCGCTCCTTCACGCGACCTTCTACATCGCGGAGCTGGTCCTCTCCCCCGCGTTCGGCATCCTGTCCGATCGGGTCGGGCATCACCGGGTCATGCTGTTCGGGCCGGCGTTCGGGGCGGTCGCCGTGATCCTCACCGGGCTGACCACGAACCTCATCATCCTCGGCGGCACGCGCTGGCTCGAGGGCGCGTCGACGGCCGCCAGCATCCCGTCGATCCTCGGCTTCATCGCGATCGTGACTGCGAACGACGAGGGCCTCCGGGGCAAGATGTCGGCGCGCTTCGAGGGCGCCACGCTGCTGGGCATCGGCTGCGGGTTCGCCCTCGCGCCGATCGCCTTCGCGACGTTCGGGCCGGCCGCGTTCTTCCTCAACGCCGTGATGTACGGGGTGTCCTTCCTGATCTTCGGGGTCGTGAAGGATCCCGCCGGCGAGAAGGACGCCGTGCGGGCACCGCACGTCGGGTTCCGTCGCTACCTCGAGCTGACGCGGAGCTCCCACGTCTGGCTGCTGGCCCCGACCTGGATCGCGGTCAACGCCTCGATCGGCCTGTGGTTCAGCCAGTCGATCTTCCAGTTCGCCCAGGCCAACCCGCGCTTCCCCGATCAGCTGCTGATGCAGGGCTTCACGGCCGTGCAGATCTCCGGCGCCGCGGTGGCGATCGGCGTGATCTTCGGCCTGGGCCTGCTGTACTGGGGCAACCGGTTCAAGAACCTGCGCCGGACGACGATCATCCTGTACGGCATCCTCGGTGGAGCCGCCTTGGTGGCGGCCGGGATCGTCGTCAATCATTCGGCCGGGCTGCCCATCGGCGTGCCGCTGGCGGCGGCCGGCGTCGCGGCCTTCGGGCTGTTCGTGCTGGCCGGGGCGACCCCGGCTGCCCTCGGGCTGCTGGCCGACATCTCCGAGCGCTTCCCCCACGACCGTGGGGCGATCATGGGTCTGTACTCCGTGTTCCTGGCCGTCGGTCAGATCGCCGGCGCGCTGATCGGTGGGATCGCCGCCGACGCCCGTGGCATCGACGGGATGCTCGTCGCGACCGTCGCCCTGCTCGTCGTGGCGCTGGTGCCGCTCGCCCAGCTGCGCCGCGACGAGGACGAGCTTGGGACCGTGCCGCAGACCTCCGACCCAAGACCGGATCACCTGTCGGACGACACGGCGTGAGCGAGGGACGACCGCTCGTCCCCATCCCCTTCGCGCGCGGCAGCCACGGCGCCGTGGTCGCTCCTCACCACCTCGCGACCGCGGCGGGGCTCGGCATCCTCCGCCAGGGCGGCTCGGCGGTCGATGCCGCGATCGCGACCAACGCCGTCCTGGCAGTGGTGGTGCCGCAGAACAGCGGCATCGGCGGCGACGCGTTCTGGCTCATCTGGGACGCCGCCTCTCGACGCCAGTCGGCGCTCAACGGCTCCGGCCGGTCGGCAGCGTCGATCGACGCGGCGGCACTCAGAGCCGACGGCCATCGGCGGATGCCGTTCCGTGGCCCGCTCTCGATCACGGTGCCAGGCGCCGTCCGCTCCTGGGGCGATGCCCATGCCCGCTTCGGGCGACTGTCGCGTGACGCCATCCTGGCTCCGGCCATCGAGCTGGCACGCGACGGGTTCGCCGCATCCGACGAGTTCGTCGATGACGTCGAAACGATGGCGCCGATCGCGCGCTCCACTCCGGGCGGCGACGGCTTCGATGCCGTGTTCCGGTCCGCCGGTCGCGCATGGCGACCCGGTGATCGGGTCCGGCTGCCGGCGCTGGCGGCGACACTCGAGGCGCTGGCGCGCGACGGGTTCGACGCGTTCTACGACGGCGACCTCGGAGAACGCCAGGCCCGCGGCCTGGCGGCCGCGGGGTCGCCGATCGGCATCGACGACCTGCGCGACCACACCTCGACGTGGGGCGAGCCGATCGCCATCGACTATCGCGGCGTCCGCGTCACCACCCATCCCCCGAACAGCTCGGGCCTCGTCGCCCTTGAGATCCTGGGCATCCTGTCGCGCTTCGAGCCGCCGAGCGGGACGGCGTTCGGTCCGCGTGGGGTCACCGACGCCGGCTGGATCCACCTCGGGCTCGAGGCGTCGAAGCTGGCGATGGCCGATCGGGACCGCTACCTCACTGATCCAGACGTCGGGACGGTCCCGGTCGACGACCTGCTCGACCCGGACCGCTGGGCCAGCCTCGCCGACCGCATCCGGCCTGGACGGACCGCGGCGCCGGTCGCGGCGACCAACCCGCCCGGCGGGGACACGGTCTTCCTCGGCGTGGTCGATGGCGACGGGAACGCCGTCAGCCTGATCGAGTCGAACTGGGCCGGCTTCGGGTCCGGCGTCGTCGACGCCGAGACCGGCATCCACTACCACAATCGCGGCAGCTTCTTCAGCCTCGATCCGGAGCACGCCAACGTCCTCGCGCCGCGCAAGCGGACGCTCCACACGCTGCTCCCCGGGATGCTGTTCCGCGCCGGCCGGCCCGACCCATGGATCGTGGCCGGCTCCATGGGCGGCGACGCCCAACCGCAGATCCACGCCCAATTCGTGAGCGCCATCGTCGACGGCGCGGTCGACATCGCGACCGCGATCGGCGCCCCGCGCTGGTTCGTCGGTCCACGCGAGCTGCTCGCGCCGCCCGTCGACGTGCATCTCGAGCCGCGCCATGCCGCCGGTGTCGCCGAAACGCTCCAGGACC
>DATBMM010000168.1:0-2628 GCA_036554825.1 Candidatus Limnocylindrales bacterium | reverse complement strand
TCGACGATGGCCGCCAGGGCGGCGCGGACCGCGTCGCTCATGCGGAGGACTCCTCGGCACCCGACGCGACCGGCGCGACCGGCTCGACCGGCTCGACCGGCTCGACCACCGGTGCGAGGCCAGCCGTGGCGAACGAACCGGTCGCCGCGTCGAGGCGGGAGGCCTCCCCTTCACCGGCCTGCCGGAGGAAGTTGGCCAGCAGGTGCGGACCCTCCGGCGTGAGCACGCTCTCCGGATGGAACTGGACGCCCTCCATCGGGAGCGCGACGTGGCGGATGCCCATGATGACCCGGTCGACCTCGCTCATCGCCGTCACGCGGAGGACCGGCGGCAGCGTGGCGGGATCGATGGCGAGCGAGTGGTAGCGCGCAGCCATGAACGCCGGCGGCATGCCCTCCAGCAGGCCGGCGCCGTCGTGGGTCACCTCGGTCGCCTCGCCGTGGACGAGGGTGGGTGCGCGGACGATCGCCGCGCCGTAGGCGGCGGCCATCGACTGCATGCCGAGGCACACCCCGAGTAGCGGGATCTCGCGCTCGGCCGCGACCTCGATCGTCGCCACGGACACGCCGGCGTCGTCGGGGTCGCCGGGGCCAGGCGAGATGACGATCCCGCGGAGCTCGTTGCCAGGATCGTCCGCCAGGGCCTCGAGGCCGGCGCGGTCGATCGCGTCGTTGCGGAGCACCCTCACCTCCGCGCCGGCCGCCTGCAACGCCTGGACGAGGTTGAACGTGAAGCTGTCGTAGTTGTCGACGACGAGGATCATCGACCGGCCTCGACCGGGGTCGTCGTTTCCCGTGGCCGGGTCTCGATGCCTGCCGCCTGTTCGATGGCGCGCCGGAGGGCGGCGGCCTTGTGCTCGGTCTCCTCGAACTCGGATTCGGGGACGGAGCCTGCCACGATGCCGGCTCCGGTATGGACATGGGCCTGGCCGTCCTTGAGGACAGCGCTGCGGATCGTGATCGCGGTGTCGAGGTTGCCGTCGTAGCCGAGGTACCCGACCGCGCCGCCGTACAGGCCGCGGCGCTCGCCCTCGGCCGCCGCGATCAGCTGCATGGCACGGACCTTCGGCGCGCCGCTGAGCGTCCCGGCCGGAAACACGGCCTTCAGGGCATCCAGCGCGTCGAGCTCGGGCTTGAGGCGGCCCTCGACATGTGACACGAGGTGAAGGACGTGGCTGTAGCGCTCGACTTCCATGTACTTGCTGACGGTGACGGTGCCGGCGCGACTGACGCGGCCCAGGTCGTTCCGACCGAGATCGACCAGCATCACGTGCTCGGCACGCTCCTTGGGGTCCTTCTGGAGCTGTTCCGCGAGGATCTCGTCCTCGCGCGCGTCGGTACCGCGCGGGCGGGTGCCGGCGATGGGATGGGTCGTGAGCTTGTCGCCCTCCGCCTGCAGGAGCAGCTCTGGTGACGCGCCGACGACCTCGAATTGCGGGGTCCGGACGAAGAACAGGTAGGGGCTCGGGTTCACGCGCCGCAGCGACCGGTACAGACCGATGCCATCCAGCGGCTGCCCGGTGGTCGGGTCCGTCGGCAGGTCGAACGACTGGCGTCGGGCCAGGACGACCTGGATCGCCTCGCCCGCCGCGATGGCGTCCTTGGCGACCTCGACCGCCCGGATGTACTCGTCTCGACCCAGGCTCGTGTCGATCGGATCAGTGAGGGTCGGGCCGCCGTTGGCGCGTGTCGCCGGACCGGCGAGCTCCGCGGCACTCGGCCGGGCGGTGCGCTCGAGCGCCTCGAACACCGCCTCCTCGGCGATGCGATAGCGGCCCTCGAGATCGGGTGCCTCCGTGTGGAGCGAGGCGATCGCCGACAGCGTATGCGTCAGGTGATCGAAGACGAGCACGAGGTCGGTCTCGATGAAGGCGGCCGTCGGGACGCCGATCGGGTCGCGCTCCGGGAGCGGCACGGTCGTCTCGAAGGCGGACACGGCGTCGTACGAGATCGCTCCGACCGCACCGCCGGTGAAGCGCGGCATCCCCTCGGTCGGCTCGACGCGACGGCGCGGGACGAACGACCGGATGGCGTCGAGTGGATCGGGCGCCTCCGCCGTGTCGATCGGCAGATCGGGGGTGTAGATCGGGACGGTGACCGGCCGGGTCTGGACCCGGGCACGACCGTCGCGAACCTCGAGGAGTCGGCGCGGGCCGACGCCGAGGAACGAGTAGCGGCCGAGTCGCTCGCCGCCCTCGACCGACTCGAGGAGATACGCGGGATTGCCGTCGTCGAGGCGCAGGAAGGCACCGATCGGGGTCTCGAGGTCGGCCGGACGCGTGGCGCGCAGGCGGATGGTGTCGGCGTTGGCAGCGAGCCGTTTGGCCTGGCTCAGGCTGATCGGATCGGCGGTGGTCATCGATGGCCTCGAGAATCAAGAACGACCGTTCGTCCCGGGACGAAAGGTCGTGCCTTCCGCGGTGCCACCCTCATTCGGCGATGCCGCACTTGCGTGACCGACGGTCCGGTGCTTCCGCGTCGCGGACGGCCTGACGATCGGCGCTGCCCTGTATCGCTGGCGCTCTGCGCCGGAGCCTACTGGGGCTGCGGTCCGCTGCCCGTTCGGTCCGGAGGCTCCCGGGTCCATTCGCCGCCGCCGTCGCCCCGGTTTCCACCAGCCACCGGGTCT
>DATBMM010000150.1:0-2141 GCA_036554825.1 Candidatus Limnocylindrales bacterium | reverse complement strand
AACGAGTCGGTCAGCAGGAAGCGGTTGCCGTGCTTGAGGACCTGGACCGAGCCGAGGTCGGTCGCCCGGACGATGGGGATGGCCCTCGCCGGCAGGTAGCGCACGGGAGCGGTCTCAAGCTGCGTCATCGGCACCCATCAGGTTGGCGAGGCGGTCGGCCTGGTCGGCCATGATCAGCGCGTCGATCAGCTCGTCGAGATCACCGGCCATGACGCCCGGCAGGTTGTGGACGGTCTTGGTGATGCGATGGTCGGTGACGCGATCCTGCGGGAAGTTGTAGGTCCGGACCTTGTCGCTCCGATCGCCCGAGCCGACCATCGAGCGGCGGGTGGCCGACTCGGCGGCGCGCTGTTTCTGGATCTCCAGGTCGAGCAGCCTCGAGCGCAGCACGGATAGCGCCTTGGCCTTGTTCTTGTGCTGACTCTTCTCGTCCTGGATCTCGACGACGAGGCCGGTCGGCAGGTGCGTGATGCGCACCGCCGAGTCGGTCGTGTTGACCGACTGGCCACCCGGCCCCGAGGAGCGCTTCACCTCGATCCGCAGGTCCTTGTCCTCGTCGATGTCGATCTCGACCTCGTCGGCCTCGGGCATGACCACGACCGTCGCGGTCGACGTGTGGATGCGGCCGCTCGACTCGGTCGCCGGGATGCGCTGGACGCGATGTACGCCGCCCTCGAACTTGAGTCGGCTGTAGGCGCCGTCCCCCTGGACCTGGACGATGGCCTCCTTGATGCCGTCGATCCCGGTCTCGTTGAGGCTCAGCACCTCGGTCGCGTAGCGATTTCGGCTCGCGTAGCGCAGATACATGCGCAGCAGCTCGGCTGCGAACAGGGCCGCCTCCTCGCCGCCGGCGCCCGCCCGGATCTCCAGGATGACGTCGCGCTCGTCGTTCGGGTCGCGGGGCAGGAGGAGCACACGGAGGTCGTCGAGCAGGCGGGCCTCCTCGGCCTCGAGCCGGGCGACCTCATCGCGGGCCATCGCCTTGATCTCCTCGTCACCGTCGCCGGCATCGCGCAGCTCGCGCGCGCCACCCAGCTCCTGGCGGGTGTCCTGCAGGGTGCGGAAGGCGGCGACCGTCGGCTCGAGCCGCGCAAGCTCGCGTCCGAGACGGCGGATCTCGTTCGGGTCGGCCGTGACTTCGGGGCGTGCCAGCTGGGCCTGGAGGTCGTCGTACTGGGCGGCGATCTCGGCCAGCTTGGCGTCGAGATCGCTCATGTCACCGCGGGCGGCTCGTCGGTCGTCGCCGCCGGGACCGGCTCGCTCGCCTCCGGGGGGCGCTTGCTCGACGGGACCTTGAGGGGTTCGCGGTCGAAGATGGTCGACCCCTCGGGGATCGGGTTGCCGTCCGCGACGAGCGCTTCCTCCATCGAGGAGATGGCGACCTCGATCATGTCGTCGGTCGGTCGCTTGGTCGTGATCATCTGCACGAGGATGCCGGGGAACATGATCGCGCGGACCGCGGGGTTGTGACGGAACTTCGCCCCGAGCTTGAGCACCTCGTAGCCGACGGCAGCCAGCACCGGGATGCCGACGAATCGGCTCAGGATCATCACCAGCGGTTCCTGCTTGCCGACCAGCGAGAACGCCAGGATCGACAGCAGCACGAGGATCACCAGGAACTCCGTCCCGCACCGGTGATGGGCGGTCGGGTACTTGCGCACCGCGTCGACCGTCAGCGGATCGCCGGCCTCGAGGGCATGGATCGTCATGTGCTCCGCGCCGTGGTACTGGAAGACGCGGTAGATGTCGGGCGTGCGCGAGACGAACGTCAGGTAGGCCAGGAAGATCCCGACCTGGATGACGCCCTCGAGCGCCGGCTGCGCCCAGCCCTGGCTCGCTCCCGTCGTCGCCACGCTCGACAGGAACAACGGGAGCAGGCTGAAGATGGCGATCGCCACGCCGAACGTGATGAGCAGCGTGATGGCGATCGTTCCCTTGCCCAGCTCGACGTCGTCCTCCTCGGCCTGCACGTTGGCGCTGCGCACGAGCCACCGAGTGCCGATGACCAGCGTCTCGTAGAGCACCACCAGGCCACGCACGAACGGCCATCTGGCGGCGCGCGACGTGTGGATCCGCGACTCCAGCCGTTCCGTGGCGGTGACGATGTCGCCGTTCGGATGGCGCAGGGCGACCGCGATCGC
>DATBMM010000059.1:0-2206 GCA_036554825.1 Candidatus Limnocylindrales bacterium | reverse complement strand
ACCGGTGGCGCCCAGGCGACGAACGGGCCGAAGAACGGGATGGCCATCAGGACGCCTGCCGTCGTCGTCGACAACGCTGTGAGCTCGAGCCCGAGGACCGCGTGCGCGAGCATCGCCACGCCGAAGTAGACGAGGCCCATGAAGGCCTGCCCGCGCAGGAACCCGCCGAACGAGCGGGCGACCGACGTCTGCAGGAGGCGCGCTTCCTCGGCGTACGCCGGCGGGACCAGCCGGAAGAGGAAGGCCATGATCTGGTCACGATCGATGACCATGTAGATCGACAGGATGAACACGATCAGCATCGTCCCGATGGCACCGAGACTGGCGACCGCGATGGCCTGCAGCGGGACGATCAGCTGGGCGGCGAACTCGTCGAGGTTGTCGAGGACGACCTGAGCCTGCGTGGCCAGGTCGACCTGACCGAGGCCGATCGACGTGAGCCACGCCTGGGCCGGGCCGACGATCTCATGGATGTTCGCCCGGATCTCGGGCAGCGACTCGACGAACTGGGTGATCGACGTCGACAGCGCCTGCGCCACGATGAGGACCAGGAACACGATGATCGCCACGATCACGGTGTAGACGAGGACGGTGGCGAGCACCCGCGGCAGACGCGGGATCAGGTCGACGATCGTCGTGACGACCGGGCTGATGATGAACGCCAGGAGCCAAGCCAGGAAGAAGGCGAGCAGGACGTCGCCGAAGTAGCCGATCGCCGCCGCGGCCAGGTTGACCGCCACGAAGAAGAGGACCACGGTCCCCAGCACGAGGATCGCGCTGACGAGCCGGCGCTCCCGACCACCCGGTGCGACCGCGTCGAGCATGACGCCTTAGCGCAGACCCATCTTGAGGTGAACCTCATCCATCGTCGCCTGGGCGATCGACCGGACCCGCTCCGCGCCGTCCTCGAGGACGCGGTCGACGCGCGCCGGATCGGCCATCAGCTCCCCATAGCGCTCGCGCGCCTCCGCGTAGTGGGCCAGGATCCGCTCGGCGAGCAGTTTCTTGGTGTCGACGCAGCCGGTCCGGGCCGTGCGCTCGCCGTCCCAGATCTCCTCGTAGTCGTCGCCGTAGGAGCGATGGAGCTGGCAGACGTTGCATACCTCCGGCCGACCTGGGTCGGTGCGGAGGATGCGCTTGGTATCGGTGACCATCGACATGATCTGCTTCCGGATCGTGTCCTCCGGCGCGAAGATGTCGATGGTGTTGCCGAGCGACTTGCTCATCTTCCGGACACCGTCGGTGCCGAGCACGATCGGCGCCTCCGTGTGGACCGCCTGGGGTTCCGGGAACGTGTCGCCGTAGCGGTTGTTGAAACTCCGGACGATCTCGCGCGACAGCTCGAGGTGGGCGGCCTGATCCTTGCCGACCGGCACCAATGACGCCTTGTAGATGACGATGTCGGCGGCCTGCAGGACGGGGTACGTCAGCAGGCCGTGGTTGATGTCCTCAGGCTGGTACTGCTTCTTCTCCTTGTAGGTCGGCGTGCGCTCGAGCCAGCTGACCGGCGTGACGGTCATGAGCAGCCAGGCGAGCTCCGTGACCTCGGGTCGATGGCTCTGGACGAAGAGCGTGCAGCGCTCCGGGTCGAGCCCGAGCGCCAACAGGGCGGCCGCCATCTCGCGGGTCTGGGTTCGGAGCCGGTCGGCGTCGTGCAGGCTCGTCAGCGCGTGGTAGTCGACGATGCAGTAGATCGCCTCGTACTCCCACTGGAGCTTCACGTAGTTCCGGATCGCCCCGAGGTCGTTGCCGACGTGGGGCACCCCCGACGGCTGGATGCCCGAGAAGATGCGCGGCCGCGGGGCAGGCGCCTCGACCGGCGACGGGGCAGGCAGGATCTCGGTCGTCATCGCCGGCGAGTGTACTGGACGGTCCTTCGCCGGCGGCCCGCATCAGGCGTGGTCCGCGGGTCGGGACCAGGCGGAACGGGCCCTGACTTGCGAGAAGCCCATGACCGCAGCCTGCCGCCCGCGAAAGGCGTGACTGACGTGACTTGCGAGGCGTCTGCAACGCCGACCCCGCCGGATGACACGTGCGCGGATGGACGTGACCGGTTGCATCCGCCTCGACCCCCAGCCGTACGTCTGCGTCCCCGAGCCCGAGGGGAGGTGCCGTCCGAGCCTGATCGCGTCCGCCCCGACCCCGGCCGAGCGCGCGCCCATGTTCCCGGTGTCCGCCCAGCGGACAAGCCCCTGTGGAGGAGGGT
>DATBMM010000031.1:0-11132 GCA_036554825.1 Candidatus Limnocylindrales bacterium | reverse complement strand
TCGGTCAGGTTCTCGCGCGAGTTCGCGTACGAGATCCGGACGTGCTCGGTGCCGACGCCGCCGAACGCCGTGCCGGCAAGGACGCACACGTCGGCCTCGGTGAGCAGCCGCTCCGCCAGCTCGGCCCCCGTGAGACCGGTGCCGCTGATGTCGGGGAATGCGTAGAACGCCCCAAGCGGTGTCTGCGCACGGATGCCAGGGATGCGGTTGAGGCCGTCGACGACGAGGTCGCGGCGGGCCTTGAACTCGACCACCATCGCGTCCACATCGTCCTGGGGGCCCGTCAGCGCCGCGACCGCGCCGACCTGGGCGAATGTGGGCGCGCAGGAGATCGTGTTGATCACGAGCTCGCCATAGACCTCCTTGAGCGACTCGGGCACGACCGCGTACCCCAGCCGCCAGCCGGTCATCGCGAACGTCTTCGAGAAGCCATCGAGCACGATCGTCCGGTCGGCCATGTCCGGCAGCGACGCGATCGAGATGTGCTCCGCGCCGTCGTACAGGATCCGCCCGTAGATCTCGTCGGTCATGACCCACAGGTCGTGCTCCTGCGCGAGCTCGGCGATCCGTACGAGGTCGGACCGCGTGAGGACGCCGCCCGTGGGATTCGCCGGCGAATTGATGATCAGCAGCCGGGTCCGCGGCGTGATCAGCCCCGCCAGCTCCTCGACGTCGAGGCGGAAGTCGTGCTCCATCCGGATCGGGATCGGCACCGGTGTCGCGCCGACAAAGCGCGTCAGCGACTCGTAGATCGGATAGCCAGGGTCCGGGACGATGACCTCGTCGCCCGGGTCGATGAGCCCCAGGATCGCGTACAGCATGACGCCCTTGCCGCCGACAGTGACGAACACCTGCGACGGGTCAGCGGCGAAGCCCTTGCGACGAGTGACGTCCTCGGCGATGGCGGTGCGGAGCTCGGGGATGCCGGGGAATGGCGCGTAATGCGTGGCCCCGTCGTCGAGCGCCCTCTTGGCCGCGTCGCGGACGTGGGCGGGCGTATCGAAATCGGGCTCGCCGATCTGGAGGTGGATCATCGGCCGGCCCTGCGCCTCGAGCGCGCGTGCGCGGGCGCTGACGGCGAAGGCACCCTCGGTGCCGATGGTGCTCATCCGGGTGGCGACCCGGCGGATCGACGAGACGGTCATCGGGTGGACCTCCCGGCTACGGCAGGAGCGAGCGGATCGCGAAGACCACGTTCGCGGGCCGCTCGGCCAGTCGGCGCATGTACCACGGATACCAGTGCTCGCCGTAGGCGATGAGCGTCTGGACGCGGTACCCGTCCTTGGCGAGTCGATATTGCTCCCGGGAACGGATCCCGTACAGCATCTCGACCTCGAACCCATCCCGTGGGACACCGGCCGGGGAGACCTGTTCGGCGATCTGCTCGATCAGCGCCACGTCATGCGTCCCCAGTCCGAGGCGCACCGGCCGGCCCCGGCCGGTCTTGAGGAAGTCGACCGCGATCGACATGTAGCTCGCATCGACCTGCCGCTTGTCGCGGTAGGCGATCGCGGCCGGTTCGTCGTAGGCGCCTTTGACCAGCCGGATCGCCGGATCGAGCGGGCGCAGCCGCTCGACGTCCGACGGCGTCCGCTTCAGATAGGCCTGCAGGCAGATGCCGGTCCGCGGGTGCTCCGATCGCAATCGTTCATAGAGCGCCACGGTGGCTTCGACGTAGTCGCTGCCCTCCATGTCGATCCAGAGGTAGGAACCGGTCGCCTCGGCCTTCTCGGCCAGCCGCCTGAGGTGCGTCAGCGTCCGCTCCGGGTCGAGGTCGAGCCCGAGCTGCGTCGGTTTGACCGATACCTCGCCGCGATAGGCACGCGCGGCGATGGCGTCGAACACGGCGATGTAGTGGTCCGCGACCGCGTCGGCCTCGTCGAGGTGTTCGAGGTTCTCGCCGAGCCGCGTGTACATGGTGCCGATCCCCGCCGCCTCGAGCGGCGCGGCGGCGTCGAGCGCCGCCTCGAGCGTCTCGCCCGGCATGAACCGGCGGACGGCACGCTGCATGAACGGGAAGCGCGGGAGGTGCTCCCTGAGCCAGCGGTTCCGGGCCGCCCACAGGAAGAGGCGGCGCATCAGGGCAGGCTCCTGACCATGCCACCGTCGACCGGCACGATCGCCCCCGTGACGTAGCCCGCGGCCGGCGACAGCAGGAACGCCCCGATCCGGCCCAACTCGGCCGGATCGCCGTAGCGGCCGAGCGGGATCCGCGCGATGACGGCGGCATGCACCTCCTCGACCGGTCTGCCCGTGCGGGAGGCGGCCGCCTCCGCGACCTCGACCGCCCGTGGGGTCGTGAACCGACCGGGAGCGATGCCGTTGATCCGGATCGGGACGAGCTCGGCGCTCAGGCTCTTGATGAGCCCGGCCAGACCAGGCCGGATGGTGTTCGATGCCGTCAGCCCCGGGATCGGCTCACGCGCCGAGGACGACAGGATCACCAGGATCGACGGCCGGTCGCTGTCGCGCAGGTGCGGCAGCGCGGCCCGGATCAACCGGATCGCCCCGAGCAGCGTGCCGTCGATGGCTCGCCGCCAGCCGGCCTCGCCGAGCTCCTCGAACGTGCCCGGCGGCGGACCGCCGGAGTTCACCAGCACGAGGTCGAGCCCGCCGAGGGCGTCGACCGTCCCCCGGACGGCGGCTGCCGGACCGTCCTCGCTCTCGAGGTCGACGCCGACCGCGATCGCTCCATCGACCGACGATGCCGCCGCGTCGAGCCGGTCGGACGGTCGCGCGGCCAATGCGACGTGAGCACCCTCCGCCGCGAGTGTCGACCCGACCGCGAGACCGAGCCCGCTCGACCCGCCGCCGACCAGGGCGCGCGCACCATCCAGACCCAGGTCCACGGACGCTCCTCCTCGGGCGGATGGTACGCGACCGAGTCATCGTCACGGGGCGTCGCAAGGGCCCTCGGCGTCGGCCCGGGCTAGAATCGCCGGGATGACCACGTTCTTCGACATCGACGCCGCCAACGCGACCCTGGAGGAGGTCGGGCCGTTGCTGGCGACGCTCGCCGATCAGCGCGCCGAGCTGATCCGGCTCCGCGATCGGACCATCGCCGCGCACGCGTCGCCGACCGGGGGCGGCCCGGACCTCGACCCCGACGAGGCCCAGCGGATCCGGCTCCGGATGCAGGGCATCGTCGACCAGATGGCCGCCGCGGTCGCCCGCATCGACGGCCTCGGCATCACCCTGCGCGACATCGAGCGCGGACTGATCGACTTCCCGGCCCTGGCCAATGGCCGCCAGGTGTGGCTGTGTTGGGAGCTCGGCGAGGAGGCGATCGGCTACTGGCACGAGCTCGACACCGGGTTCGGTGCGCGCCGGCCGCTCGTCGACCTCGAATGACCGAACGCCAGGTCGTCGTCGGTGAGGACGGTCGGGCGAAGGTCTATCGACCACTCCCCGATGACGCCCGCATCGCCGCCGTGCGCGCCGGTCTGGAGGCGTACGCCGCGGGCGACTTCTTCGAGGCTCACGAACTGATGGAGCCCGCCTGGATGGGTACGGCCGACCTGGCCGAACGCGACCTCATCCAGGGACTGATCAAGGTGGCGGCCGCCGACGTCCACGCCGTCCGCGGCAACCCGGCCGGCATCCGCCGCAACCTGGAGGGGGCCCGCCGACGGCTCGCGTCAGGCGCCGGCGGCGCCATCACCGGCGTCGACCTCGACGTCGAGGACCTTCTGGCGGCGGTCGACGCCAGGCTGGCCGGCACAGCCGAGCTCGCGACGCCGATCTCGATCGGATGGAGGATGCGATGACCGCAGGACCAGGGATCTCGTCGATCGACGTCGTCGAGGCCGAGCGCCGGCTGCGCGAGGATGCCGACCGACCGCTGCTGGTCGACGTCCGCGAACCGAACGAGTTCGAGCAGGTCCGTGCGCCAGGCGCGGTGCTGATGCCGATGTCGACGTTCATGGCCCGATCCAGCGAGCTGCCCAGCGACCGGCCGCTCATGATCGTCTGCCGAACGGGCAGTCGATCCTCGGCGGTGACCGGGTTCCTGGCGCGCAACGGCCGCGCCGATGTCGTCAACGTCGACGGCGGGATGGAGGCCTGGGAGCGCAGTGGGTTCCCGGTCCGGCGCGGGACGCCGGCCACCGGCGAGGGCGAACTGCCGGGCTGACGTGGAGCGCCGCCGACCGGCTAGCGCCGGCGGCGGACGACCCGCGTGACCAGCGCGCGGGCCTGCGGCTTGTGGGCGTATGCCCAGCCGATGAGCAGCAGGATGACGAAGTCCACCGTCCCCGCGCCGGCCGCGTTCAGGTAGCCGAGCTGCTGGCCGATCTCCCCGTCGATCTTGAGGCCGGGCACCGTCGCCCCGAAGGGACCGAGCTGGAAGAACGGCGCCTGCGGCGACGTGTTCGCCCGGATGCTCGATCGCAGTGCACCTTCCGCGGTCTCGCCGCCGACGACCGCGACGTTCGGTCCGGTGATGAACGCGCTCCCCCCGGTCAGGCCGCTGGGGAGGTCGCTCTGCGCCAGGTGCCTCCATTCCGGGACGTCGCCGGCGTTCGTCGGGGTCGTCCAGTAGAGCTCGGTCTTCGGACCGTCGTCGTCGGCGCCGCCGAGGAGGTACAGGGCGCCGTTGGCGGACCAGCCGCTCGGATCGTCGCGGGCTGTCGGCAGGTTGGCCGCGTTGCTGATGTCCCAGCCGATGACCTTGCCCTCGTCCGGGTTGTCCGGGAACCCCTCCGCGGCCTCCAGCCCGATCCGCCCGCGCTGGACCGCGCCGACCGGACCGACATCATCGTGGCCGCCGTAGAGCCAGATGAAGTCGCCGATGATCGCTCCCAGCCCGTCCGCCTGCGGGCGGGCCAGCATCGCCTCCGGCGCCCACTCGCCAAGCTCGCCTGCCTCGTTCAGCGGGCTCCGGAACGTGGTCGCCACCGGCCCGTCCGGCCCCTCCCCGCCGATGAGGATGAGACCGCTGGCTCCGGACAGACCGACCGCCTGCGCCCGTGGCTCCGGCAGAGCGAGCTCCTCGACCTCGGTCCATTCGCCCAGCACGCCGGTCGTGGGGTCGGGCGCCATGGAGTACACGGTCGTCGTCGGGGCGCCGTCCGCATCGAATCCGCCGATCACGTACACCGTGCCGGACACCGACGTCACCGCCGCGTCGGTGCGCGGTTCGGGAAGGGCCGGTCCTTCGGTCCACATGTCGAAGTTGCCGGTCCCCGACGTCTCCGCGACGAAGGTGGTCGACTGCGCGGTCGTGCCGTCGGACCCGCCGATGTACAGGATCTTGGTGCCGAGCTGTGCGACGGCCCCATCGGTTCGCGCGGCCGGGAGCGCCAGTTCCGTCGGCGATGGGTGCCACGGAACGACCGCCCCGACCGGGGCGGGGCATGGCAGCGTCTCGTTCTCGGACGAGCAGAAGTTGATCGGCGACCAGACGAGCAACCCAAGGTCGATGGTCCGGTTGACCGTGAAGTAATACGCGCGATCAGGGATGTAGCCGAGCAGCAGGATGATGATGACCAGCCAGACGAAGGCCTTGATGCTCGCCCACGTCCACGAGTCGGCGTCGAGCAACCCGAAGAAGGCGCGCTTCTTCGGCACGACCATGCCTGGCCCGAGGGCGGGACGCGTCGTCCCGGTGGCGCTCATCCGGCCGTCAGCGTGCCGACCATGTTCGGGTGGACGGTGCAGTTGAACGGATAGTCGCCGGCGTCGAGGGCGGGCACCGGATAGTCGGTCTCGGCGGGGCCGGTGATGACATCGCCCTTGAACAGGCTGGCGCCGCCCGCGTCCTTGATCTCGACGTTGTGCGGCACGCCGTTCTCGGTGTTCGCGAAATGGATGACGAACGCCTCGCCGGCAGGCGCCGTGACGCTCGACTGATCGAACGAGCTGCTGTTGCTCGCCGAGATCTCGACTACTTCGGCGTTCGGGTCGATCGCCGCTGAGGGGCCGGGGCTCTGGCTGCCGGTCGCGAACTCGTCCTTCCAGCAATCCGGGTACGGCGTCGCGCCCGGTTCGGGCTTGTAGTTCGGATCGCGCCACCCGGTGAACATCATGACCTTGCCGGTCACCGGGTCGATCTTCGGATCGAGCAGGTGCTCGTCGCGGACGGTGTACTCCCGCTCGTTCGTGGCCATCAGGAAGGCGACCAGCTCCTCGATCTGGCGGTAGTTGAGCGGTCCGGGCGGGTTCCCTTCGTTCGACCAGATCGGCATCCGTGAGTTCGGATCGCCACACACGTATCGACCGCCGACGGTCAGCACGTTGTGGATGTACGCCTCGTTGAGATGGGCGAACAACTTGTCCTGGCGGTTGAGGACCGGCCCCTCGCCGCCCTCGCCCTCCTCGCCATGGCACCGGGCGCAATTGGCCTGATAGACGTTGTAGCCACGCTCCACCCGCGACACCTGCTGCGCGTCGATCTCCTTGAGCAGTCGCGCCTCGGTCAGACCGGCCGGGGCCCCGAGCTCGTAGAACCAGTACAGCGAGATGAACAGGATGATGACGATGACGGCCAGAAATCCGACCCACCGGGCGTTCGCCGACTGACGCACGACCTGGGCGGCGCGCTCCGGGCTGAACTCGATCTTGCGGATCGGCGGCGGGGACGTGAACCGCTCGGCGAGGCTGAGGTCGTCGGGCGGCCGAACGGCCGGCAGGCGCTGCTCCGGCTCGGGCGCGCCCTCCGGCTCGCGTCCGGGCGTATCGGTCATCGGTCTCCTCGATCGAGGGTTGGTCGGGTCACGGCATGGCGCTCAGATGCAGCCGGTCGGCGTGCGCGGCGGGATGATCCCAGGCTGACCGAGTGCGACGGGCAGCGGCCCGAGCGTGATCTTGCCGGTGTCGATGTGCAGGGATCCGCCGCCATCGACCATGATCGAGAACCGATCCATCCCGCGCGGTGCAGGTCCGTACTGCGCACCGTCGGCCTTGACCCCGAGGCGGTCGTAGCGCGACCCGTGGCAGGGGCACTCCAGCCAGAAGTTCTTGAGGCACGGGTTCGGCTTGCAGCCGAGGTGCGGACAGCGCTGGTACAGCGCCCGGACGTTCATGGCCGCCCCGTCGCCGGTGGTGTCCTCGCCCGGGATGAATCGCTGCTGGCCGGGATCCTTCAGGACGACGAAGGCCCGCGCCTCCGCGAAGTAGGCGGGGAAGCCGTCGGCGATGGGCAGCGTGCTGTTCGCGGCCTTGACGTCTTCCAGCGTACCGATCTCCAGCACCCCACCGAACCCCTTGCGAAGATTCGGCCAGGCGAAGGCGACGGTGCCCGCGAGCGCCTCCAGGGTGGCCAGGCCGATGCCCGCCCCAAGGGCGACGCGCATGAGCTGGCGGCGCGACAGACCCTGGACCTGCTCCTTGCGCAGGGCCTTGATGGCCTGCGGTGTCAGAGCCTTCGGCTTATCGACGGGTTCGACGTGGTAGTTGCTCATGATCCCTATAGCGCGAAGTACATGCCCGGAGCGGTCACGTACGGGATGACGAAGGTGTAGCCCGGGCCTCGGAAGAAGATGCCGACGAACGTCAGCACCAGCCCGAGGATGCAGAACAGCGTGAACAGCACGACCGCCGTCTTCCGCTGTGATGGGCGGGTCGCCAGGATGTCGCCTCGATCGACATACGGGATGAAGGCGGCACCGACCAGCACGAAGGTCGGCACGAGCACGCCGGCGACGGTCGGGTGGAAGTAGGCCAGCAGCTCCTGCAGGCCGAGGAAGTACCACGGCGCCTTGGCGACGGCCGGCGTCACGTTGCCGTTCGCCAGCTCCTCGAGCGGGGCGTTGATGAACAAGCCCATCATCAGCAGGAAGATCGACATGATGCCGGCGGCCAGGAACTCGATCGTGAGCAGGTGCGGCCAGGTCATGACCGTGTCGTCGGGTTCCTTCTGGACGCGGACGACGGCGTCCTGCTTGACCAGTGCCAGCAACCGGTAGGGCCGCGCCGACATCGGGACGCGCTGCTTGTCGATCTCGGTCCGGCGCGCCGGATCGACGGGCAACACCTCCCGCCGCGTCTCGGGCGCCTTGGTGTCCGTCACGCGAACCACCCCTCAGCCCTCCGGGCCGCTAGGGCGGCCGAGGCGGAGGCGCCGGCGAGCACCGGAGCGAGTGCATCCGCAGATGCATGAGCGACGGCGCGGAGTCGGCGACGAACGGATCGGTCGCTCATAGCGGCCCGGAGATCCCGCCGTCCTTGCGGATGCGCCAGAAGTGCACAGCAAGGAAGACCGCGGCGATGAGTGGCAGGAAGACGACGTGGCCCACGTAGAACCGCAACAGCGTGTTCTGGCCGACCTCGACGCCGCCGAGGAGGATCCGCGAGACCGGCGTGTTGAGCAGCGGCGCGTAGCCGCCCATGTTGGTGCCGATCGTGATGGCCCAGTACGCGATCTGGTCCCAGGGCAGCAGGTAGCCTGTGAAGCTGAGCATGATCGTCAGGAACAGCAGCACGACCCCGACGACCCAGTTGAACTCGCGCGGCGGCTTATAGGCCCCGTGATAGAAGACCCGCATCATGTGCAGGAACACGAAGAAGACCATCAGGTGGGCGCCCCATCGATGGACGTTGCGGGTCAGTAGCCCGAACGTGACCTCGCTCTGGATCTCGAGGATGTTCGTGTACGCGAGGGTGGCCGACGGCACGTAGAAGAACATCAGGTAGACGCCCGTGACCGTCAGCACGAGGAACAGGAAGAACGACAGCCCGCCGAGGCAGAAGGTGTACGCGAACTTGACCGCGTGCTGCCGGACCCGGACGGGGTGGATGTGCAGGAAGACGTTGTTCATGACCGCGTAGGCGCGCGAGCGCTCGTCGCGGGGGTAGGGCTGCCGGAAGAGGGACCGCCAGACCGGGCTGCGCCGGATCGTCTGGTCGACCCGCTCCAGGAAACTCACCGGGCTCCTCCTGCCACGCCGGGGGTGCCGGCCAGCTGCGCATCCCGGTACGACTCCTTGTAGAGCCGACCGTCGGTCGAGATCTCCTGCAACTCGAACCGCTCCATCGTAATGGCGTCGAACGGGCAGCGCTTGACGCACAGTGCGCAGCGGATACAGCGCTCCTCATCGAGGATCATCGCGCCGCCGTTCTCCCAGCCGTACGCCTCCTCGAGCTCCGGGAGGAGGCCTTCCGACTTGAGCGTGTTGATGTCGACCATGTGGATGACGCCCTCGGGGCAGACATCCGCACAGGCACCACACAGGACGCAGCGGAACGGGTCGAACCAGATGTTGTAGTTGCACATCAGGCAGCGCGTCGACTCGGCGACGGCGCCCGTGGCGTCGTAGCCCATCTCCACCGGCGTGTTGAAGTTCACGATCGGGTCGGTCGACGGCATCCGGGCCTGGAGCGGGACCATCGGGATGTGCTGGCGCGGCAGGACGTCGTACAGCTCGGGCATGTCGTGGCGCCACGAGCTGGTGACCTTCACGTTCGCCGCCACGCTCACATCGCTCCGGCCGGCCAGGTAGCGATCGATGGCGTACGCCGCCTTCTTGCCGTGGCCGGCCGCCTCGATGAGCGTCGTCGGTCCGGTCACGAAGTCGCCGCAGGCGAACACGCCGCGGACGTTCGTCGCGTAGGTCGCCGGGTCGACCTTGACCCGACCTCGGTTGATTTCGAAGCTCGCCTCGACCGGCAGGAACGTCAGGTCGGCGGCCTGCGACACGGCGGGGATCACCGTCTGGGCCGGGATGACGAACTCCGAGCCCTCGATCGGGATCGGGGAACGCCGCCCGGAGGCGTCGGGCTCGCCGAGCCGGTTCCGGATGAACTTCACGCCGGTGACCTTGCCGTCCTCGCCGAGCACCTCGATCGGGCTGGCGAGGAACTCCATGCGCACGCCCTCGCGTTCGGTCTCGCCGAGCTCCTCCTCGTCGACGACGAGCTCTGACCGCGTCCGCCGGTAGGCGATCGTCACGTTCTGGGCACCGTGGCGGAGGCTGGTCCGCGAGCAGTCCATCGCCGTGTACCCACCGCCGATGACGACGACGTCGTTGCCGACCTCGATCTCCTGGCCGAGGTTGGCGCGCTTCATGAAGTCGACGCCGTAGTCGACGCCTTCGAGGTCGGCACCCGGGATGTCGAGCGCCACCGGGTCCATCGCACCAGCCGTGATGGCGATCGCGTCGTAGTCGCGCTGCAGGTCCTCGAACGGGATGTCCGGCCCGATGGCGGTGTCGTAGACGAACGAGACGCCCAGCCGCTCGACCAGCCGCACGTCCATCTCGATCGCCTCGCGCGGGAGACGGAACGCCGGGACGCCGATGAGCATCGTCCCGCCGCCGTAAGGCAGGCTATCGAAGACGGTGCACTGGTACCCCTTCATCGCCAGCTCGCGCGCCACGGAGAGCCCGGCCGGGCCGGCACCCACGATGGCGACCCGCTCGGCACGCGGCGTGATCTCGGGCATCACGTCCGGGATCCCGGACGCCTCGTGCCACTCCACGAGGAACCGCTTCATCGCTCGGATGGCGAGCGGACGGTCGATGTCCCCTCGGCGGCAGGCACGCTCGCACGGGGCCGAGCAGACGTAGGAGCACATCGCGGCGACCGGGTTCGGCTCGCGGGAGAGGATGTAGCCCTCCTCGAACCGGCCCTCGGCCGCGAGGTTGAGATAGCCGCGGCAGTTCGTCCCGACCGGACACGCTTCCTGGCACTCGATGTTGCACTGCAACCAGGAGGCGTCGACGGGCTGGACGAGGAATTCCTGGGCGGGGTCGATTGCCAAGCGGGCGTGCCTTCCGTGGGAGGGGCGGGCGCGAGGTCATGTCCGGCGGTCGCCGACGCTCCGAATCTACCATCGGGCTCCCGAGCGCTGCAAAGAGCGCGACCCGTCCCGGGGCGCCGCCGCTAGTACCACGGAGCGAGGCATGGGCGGTCCGGGACGGTTGACGGTCGCCGTCACTCGCAGCTACGCTGACCGACGGGGGGACCCGCCCGTGCTCGGTGAGGAGCGCGATCGGATGGGAGTCGGCCACGGCGTGACCGGGAGCGAGATCGCCTTCCTGGCGATGGGCATCGTGTTGGGAGTGGCCGCCGGCGCCGCTCTCCTCGAGATCCTCCGCTCCAGACCACCGACTCCGCGTGAGGTGCGCCTGACCGTGGCGCCCGACGCCGTGCCGCGCAGACGGGCGGCGACGCTGGCGAACGACGCGTTCGCCGCC
>DATBMM010000030.1:0-10899 GCA_036554825.1 Candidatus Limnocylindrales bacterium | reverse complement strand
AGCTCGGACTTTCCTCACGGCATCACGGCGGGTCACCCCGACCGGAGCCGCGCGACCATCCGACCGCCTCGCTGACCCACGGATTCTACGACCGACAGGGCAATCCCGCCGACGCCGTGCCTGCCGCTAATGGGCGCCTCGATCGATGAGCGGTGCCACCAGCAGCGCGGCGATCGTCAGGACCGGGGCGAGCACGATCCGCCACCGACCGAACAGCCACGCCCACGCCGCGAACAGCGTCAGCGCGCCCCAGATCAGCGCGAGCACGGTGCTCAGCCAGCCGCGTGACTCGGCGAGGATCGGGATGGCGAGGGCGAGTTGGAGCAGACCGGCAGCGGTGCCGATGACGAACCAGGCGAGGTTGTTCGCGACGCCGGCCCAGCGCACGGGGCGATCGCGCGGCCAGACGCCCGCAGGTCGCCGACCCGGTCGCCGCATCAGGCCTGGTCGGGGCGGCGGACGACCGATGCCGGGCCGCCGGCCGCCGCCCGATCGATGGCCTCGTTGGCGAGGGCGTCGGCGACGCCATTCTGGGCTCGCGGGACGTGGGTGGCGGTCCACCGGTCGAATCCGTGCAGGCTCTGCCGGGCAGACGCCCACAGCGGGATGAGCTTGGGGTCCTTGACCCGCCACCGACCGGCGAGCTGCTCGACGATCAGCTTCGAATCGAGCAGGAGATGCACCTCGACCGCGCCGAGGTCACGCGCCAGCTCGAGGGCCCGGACGACGCCGGTGTACTCGGCGACGTTGTTGGTCTGGACCCCGAGGTAGTCCGAGATCGACGCATCGGGCGTGGCCCACGGGTCACGCGCGTCCGAGCGGTCGGCGCGGAACAGGGCGGCGCCGGCGGAGGCCGGGCCGGGATTGCCGCGTGCCGCGCCGTCGGTGCGGACGATGTACGTGGGACCGTCCGCGGCCGGCATCAGCCGGGGTCGGAGGTCGGGTCGGTGGGGCGCGGGTCACCCTGGAGGACCGGCAGCTCGACCCGCTTCCCCGCGTCACGATCCTCGCCGCCACGCACCTTGCGCCACACCCACTGGATCGGGTCGTAGTACTCGTCGGCGACGCGCTCCTTCAGCGGGATGATCGAGTTGTCGGTGATCTTGATGTGCTCCGGGCAGACCTCGGTGCAGCACTTCGTGATGTTGCAGTAGCCGATCCCGGCGCTGTCCTTGAGGTACTCGCGCCGGTCGGCCTGGTCGATCGGATGAAGCTCGAGGCCCGCCGCCCGCACCAGGTAGCGCGGTCCCAGGAACGGCCGCGGCGTCTCGTGGTTGCGCAGGACGTGGCAGACGTCCTGGCACAGGAAGCACTCGATGCACTTGCGGAACTCCTGGACCCGCTCGATGTCCTCCTGCTGCCAGCGCCAGTCCTCCTGGGGCACGCCGTCGGGTGGCGTGAACGGCTGGATCGTCTTGTTGACCTCGTAGTTCCAGGAGACGTCGGTCACCAGGTCCTTGATGAGCGGGAAGGTCCGCATCGGTTCGACGGTGATCGGCTCGTCCGGGTCGAAGTCCGACAGGCGGGTCTTGCAGGTGAGTCGTGGCCGGCCGTTGACCTCGGCGCTGCAGGAGCCGCACTTCGCCGCCTTGCAGTTCCAGCGGACCGCCAGGTCGGGTGCCTCGTGGCCCTGGATCCAATGCAGTGCGTCGAGCACGACCATGCCGGCCTCGACGGGTACGTCGAACTCGTCGAAGCGTGCCTCGCTCCCGGGTGTGCCCCGGAAGACGCGGAGCTTCGCCTCCGCCGACGCCGTCGTCGGCGGCGAGCCGGGCGCGGCTGCGTCGGTCATCCGCTCCTCCATGTCAGGTCTGGTAGTCGGCTGCGATGAGACGACGCAGCTCCTCGTCCATCTCCGGGACGGGCACCGTGTACGTCGTCATGGCGCCATCATCCGCCCGGGCGACCGCGCTGTTGCGGCGGCCCCAGCGCTCGTCGTCGGTGTCGGGGAAGTCGAGCCGGCTGTGCGCGCCGCGACTCTCGGTACGCTGGCGGGCGCTGCGCGCGATGGCCTCCGAGATGGTCAGCAGGTTGCCCAGCTCGAAGACGAGGTTCCAGCCCGGGTTGAAGGCACGGCCACCATCGACACACACCGTCTCCCAGCGTCGTCGCAGCGCCTCGAGCTCGACCAGGGCGGCGTCGAGGTCCTCCTCGACGCGGAAGATGCCGACGCGCTGCTGCATGAGGACCTGGAGGTCGCGCATGACCGCGTAGGGGTCCTCGCCGCCGCGTCGCTCGAGCGGAGCCTCGAGCTCGCGCAGTGCAGCGCGCACCTGGACCGGGTCGACGTGCGGCTGGCCCTCGATCGTCCGCGCGTGCGCCGCCGCGCCGGACCCGGTCCGTGCCCCGAACACGAGCAGGTCCGACAGGGAGTTGCCACCGAGTCGGTTGGCGCCGTGCATCCCGGCCGCGACCTCGCCGGCCGCGAACAGGCCGCCGACGCGGGTCGCCCCGTCCTCGGCGTTCACGCGGATCCCGCCCATCACGTAGTGGGTGGTCGGACCGACCTCCATCGGCCCGGTCGTGATATCGACGTCGGCCAGCTCCTTGAATTGCTCGTACATCGACGGCAGCTTGCGGCGGACGTGGTCGGCGGGCAGATAGCTGATGTCCAGGAACACGCCGCCGTGCGGTGACCCGCGACCCTCGCGGACCTCGGTGTAGATCGCCCGCGAGACGTTGTCGCGGGTCGACAGCTCGGGTGGCCGCCGGGCGTCGGTCTGGCGGCCCTCGGACAGGGCGGTCACCCAGCGGGCGGCCTCGTCGTCATCGGCGGCGTATTCGCGGCGACGCTCCTCGGGGAGGTACGTCCACATGAAGCGCTCCCCCGAGGCGTTGCGCAGGATGCCGCCCTCACCGCGGACGGCCTCGGTCACGAGGAGGCCACGCACGCCCGGCGGCCAGACCATGCCGGTCGGATGGAACTGGACGAACTCCATGTCGATCAGCTCGGCGCCGGCCTCGTAGGCCAGCGACTGGCCATCGCCGCTGTACTCCCAGGAATTCGAGGTGACCTCGTACGCCCGGCCGATCCCGCCCGTCGCCAGAACGATGGCCTTGGCCGGGAAGACGATCGGCCGACCGGTCGTCCGCCAGTAGCCGACGGCACCGGTGACGCCCGTCGCATTCGTCGTGAGCCGGGTGACGGTGCACTCCATGTACACCTCGATCCCGTCCGCGACGGCGCGATCCTGCAGGGTCCGGATCATCTCGAGGCCCGTGCGATCACCGACGTGCGCCAGGCGTGGGTGCGAGTGGCCGCCGAACGGGCGCTGCAGGATGCGGCCGTCGCGCGTCCGGTCGAACACCGCGCCCCACTCTTCCAGCTCGCGGACGCGAGCAGGCGATTCCTGGGCATGGAGCTGCGCCATCCGCGGGTTGTTCAGGTACTTCCCGCCGACCAGCGTGTCGCGGAAGTGGACCTGCCACGAGTCGTCGGGCGCGACGTGGGCGAGCGCCGCCGCCACGCCGCCCTCGGCCATGACCGTGTGGGCCTTGCCGAGCAACGACTTGCACACGAGGCCCACGTCGGCCCCGGCATCCCGGGCAGCGATCGCGGCGCGGAGTCCGGCGCCACCCGCGCCGATCACCAGCACGTCATGGGGCCGCGTCTGCGGTTCGGTCGGAGAGATCATGACGGATCGGGTCGGCGGTTCAGAAGCGGATGGCCGGATCGGTGATGGCACCGACCGCCAGGAGCCGCACGTAGACGTCCGCCAGCGTGACCGAGATCAGGCTGATCCAGGCCCACGCCATGTGGTTGCGGTTGAGCGAGGTCAGGCGCTGCCAGAGTGAGTAGCGCACCTGCGCACGACGCGAGCACGAGAAGCAGTCGAGCTTCCCGCCGGCCAGGTGCCGCAGCGAATGGCACGACAACGAGTACCCCGTCAGCAGCAACGCGTTGACCGCGAGGATGACCACGCCCAGGCCGAGCCGGTAGCCCTCCCCGTGGTCGAGCGCGAGCCAGGCGTCCCACCACAGGAAGGCAAGCGGGATGAATGCGAGGTACAGGAAGTAGCGGTGCAGGTTCTGGAGGATGAACGGGAACGCGGTCTCGAGCCTGTATCCCCGGTGGACGGTCGGCTCGCCCACGGCGCAGGCCGGCGGATCGGCGAAGTAGAAGCGGTAGTACGCCTTGCGGTAGTAGTAGCAGGTCGCCCGGAAGCCGAGCGGGATCCACAGGATGAGGAGTCCGGGGCTGATCCACGTCGGCAGCCAGTCGGGTCGGATGAGCGGCGAGAACAACGGCGACAGGTAGCCGTCGACCTCGTACGGCGGTCCGCCGAGCGGCTGCCAAAGGATGCCGCTGAAGCCCAGGTAGGTGGCGCAGATCGTGAACAGCACGCCCTGGGCCAGCGGCGTCGTCCACCATCGGTCGCCGCGGGTCGTGACACCGAAGCCGTTCGGAGTGGTCCCGCTGGGCTTGCGCGGGAGGCGCAGTCCGCCGACGAGACCGGTCATCGAGCGACGGGGGCGGGGGCGTCGACGGCCGACAGCCGCTCGACGATCGCGTCGGCGAACCCGGCCGTGCCAGCCGAGCCGCCCAGGTCGTAGGTCCGGATGCCGTCAGCGATGACGTCCCGGACCGCGCGTTCCAGGCGATCGGCCTCGGCGGGATAGCCGAGGTGGCGGAGCATCAGCGCCCCGCTCAGGATCAGCGCGGTCGGGTTGGCCTTGTCCTGGCCGGCGTACTTGGGCGCCGACCCGTGGACCGGCTCGAACACCGCCGCCTCCGTCCCGATGTTGGCACCCGGCGCCACGCCCAGCCCGCCGACGAGACCTGCCGCGAGGTCGGACACGATGTCGCCGTAGAGGTTCGGCAGGACGAGGACGTCGTACAGGTCGGGCTTCTGGACGAGCTGCATGCACATGTTGTCGACGATGCGGTCCTCGAACTCGACGCGGCCGTCGTACTCGGCGGCGACCGACCGGCAGCTCTCGAGGAACAGCCCGTCCGACAGCTTCATGATGTTGGCCTTGTGCACGGCCGTGACCTTGCGCCGGCCGTTGGCGACCGCGTAGTCGAACGCGAAGCGGGCGATCCGCTCTGAGGCCGCTCGCGTGATGATCTTGATGCTCTCGGCCGCATCCGGGCCGACCCGGTGCTCGATCCCGGCGTACAGGTCCTCGGTGTTCTCCCGGACGATCACGAGGTCGACGTCCTCGTAGCGCGTCTCGATGCCCTGGATGCTGCGCGCCGGACGCAGGTTCGCGTACAGACCGAGTGCCTGACGGAGGGTCACGTTGACGCTGCGGAAGCCCTCTCCGACTGGGGTCGTGATCGGGCCCTTGAGGGCCACCGTGTTGCGCTTGATCGACTCGAGGACGTGATCCGGGAGCGGGGTCCCGTACTCCGCCATGACGCCCTCGCCCGCGTCGACGACCTCCCATTCGAAGGCGATGCCGGTCGCGTCCAAGACACGCCGCGATGCCTCCGCCAGCTCCGGTCCGATGCCGTCGCCGGGGATGAGGGTGACTCGGTGGGCCATGGCCCGATTGTATCTGCGTGAACGGCGGCGGCGTGGCGCGGGCGATTCCCGCCCCACGGGAGCACACGACGGCGAGACCCGGTTCGCCTCCGATCTCTCCCATCCGGCGGGAGGCTCGGGTCAGATATCCCGCGGGACGGGAGATCGCGACGTCATCGGTGCCTCGGACGTCGCCTGCTCCCGCCCCACGAGAATCCCATGTGGCCGCCCCGGGTCAGGGCGCGAGACGCTGGATGTCGACGAAGCCGAATGACCCGCTGTCGATCACACGCCCGGGCGAGCCGTCGATCGGCAGCCAGTGCACGGTGGCGTCGAGGTCCGTGCCATATCGCGCGATGACGGCCGTCCCGTCGGGCGCGAAGATGATGGACAGCGGGACCTCGCCTCCGTCAGGGGTGGTGAGGATCCGCGGGCCGAGCGCGCGCCCCGTGTCACTCCCGTCGGCCGGGGCGACGACGACCTCGGCCATCGCTCCCCCAGCTTCGTGGTGGATGCGCACGTACGCGACCGTCTCGCCGTCAGGCGAGAACGTCGCGCCTCCGCGCTGACCGGTGCGGGGCAGGTCCGGCAGCACCCGTTCGACCCCCAGCTCGATATCGAGCATATAGACACTCGGGATGCCGTCCGACGTCCAATTCGAGTAGGACACCGTCCTCCCATCCGGGGAAACGGTCATCGACTGGTAATCGAACTCGTGATCCGGCGCGCGGCTCGAGATCTTTCGCGTCACCCCGTCGGCGACGCGGATCGCATACAGGGCGGGCTGCTGGCCTTCGCCGCGGAACAGGATCTCCTTGCCATCGGGCGGGCGCCAGGTCACGAAATGCGCCGGGACGCCGGGCTTGAAGGTCGTGATGGCCGCGGTATCGACGTCCACGACGTTGATCAGCCGGACGCCATCGGCATCTCGGCTGAGGAAGGCGATCTTTCGGCTGTCCGGCGACCAGTCCGACCAGTCCACGCCGAGGAGCGGCTGCGTGAGCTCGCGGACATTCGTTCCGTCAGCGTCAGCGACAGCCACGATCAACGCTGGATCGCTGACGTCGCTGATCGGTTCGTGCGAGCGCGCGAACATGAATCGGGTGCCGTCGCGCGAGAACGTCCCACCGAAGTCGAAGTTCTCATCGGTGATCAGGGGCGTCCGCTCGAGCGTCGACGGATCCAGTGCGTAGATGTCCCCGTCCAGGCTGGCCGTGGCCATCCCGTTGCGCGCGAGACCGAACGGTTCGGGCAGACGCTGTTGCTGCGAGCCGATGGCGAACACCGCGATCGCGAGGATCAACAGGAGCAGGGCCGCGACGGCGATCAATCGGGCCGCGGGCGGCACGCTGAACAGTCGCGGACGGAAGGTCGTATCCACTGGGAGCCACCTTTCGAGGCTCGACCAGGCCGATCGCTGGCGCGTGAGGCGGGTCGCGGCAAGCACCTCATCGAGATGATCGGGGACACGGAATGCCGCGTCCTCCTGGAGCCAGGCCGACATCGTGCGTTCGAGACGCTCGTTCGTCGTCATGCCGGTCGGCCCTCCATGAGGTCGCCGCGAACGCGGGAATCGGCGTCGAGCGCCGCCCGCATCTCATCGAGCGCGCGGTGCAGCCGCGACTTGGCGGTCCCGAGAGGGATCCCCAGCGTCGCCGCCACGACCGGCATGGGCAGGTCGAGGTAGTGATGAAGGACGATCACAGCCCGCATCTCCGGTTCAAGTCGGAGGAAGCCGCGTTCGAGTCGATCGCGGTCCTCGACCGCCGACACGTCATCGACGTTCGAGGGTGCCGAGATCGTCGTCAGGTCGACATCGAGCCGGTGACGCCGGAGCCGTCGCGCCTCATCGATGCAGGCGTGGACGAGCAACCGATGCAACCAGGCATCGAAACGGTCGGGATCGCGCAGCGTGGGCAGATCACGCCAGGCCCGGACGAGCGCGTTCTGGACGGCGTCCTTGGCCTGTTCGACATCCCGCAACATGAGCCAGGCGGCGGAATCCAGTCGAGAGATCGCGGCGGCTGCCAGCTCGGCGAAGGCGTCATGATCGCCCTCCCGCGCTCGCAACACGAGGTCTCGCTGCATCACGCCCCTCGGCGGTGGCGCGACCGACGTGGCCGCGCTCGGTGAGTATGGCGAGGCGACCACCTGACTTCGTTCGTTCTTGGCGCGCTTGCCGGATCCCTGCCAGATGTCCGACATGCCGACACGCAGCGAGATCCCGTAGCGATCCGCTCGTCCACGACCCGCCGTCCCGTTCGCACCGACTCGGCGAGCCGGCCATCTCTGCCATCCGTCCATCCGGCTGAGCAAGTGGCAATGATCGAACGCCACGTGTCCGGCCGGCTGAGCAGATGGCAAGAACCATGGAGGGCCGGGTGATGGCCCAGGCGACGAGGGGCGCCGGACAGGCGCCGGTCAGCTCCCCGGTCGGCAGATCTCCGGTACCGAGCAGTAGATGACGTTGCCCGCGACGATGGTCGCGACGACCGTCATAGCTCGGATCTCGTCGGGCGTGGCCGAGGTGACGTCGCCGGACAGGATCGTGACGTCGCCGAGGGATCGGTGGCTGAGGTGACCACCGTCGATCTGGCCCAGCGCGTAGGCTGCCTCGCGCGTCACCGCGCGCAAACCCTGCTCCGCGGTCAGCGACTGGTCGCGCAGCCAGGTCGGGGTCGACCCATCCTTGCGCAGGCGGCCGTCCATCCCGGCGGCGATCTGGTCGCCTGGCCGGCCGATGTCGTCGGAGAGCCGCAGCTCCGGGAACGTCCACGGCGCATCAGTCGCCGAAGCGACGTGCAGCCCGGCATGGACGAAGTCCCGCCAGCGGGCGAGCCAGCCGGCTCGCTCACCCGGCGCGTCCCGGTCGTGCGCGACGAGCATCCCGTCGTTCGACAACCAGTCGGCGGCCCCGTCCAGGTGGATCACGGTCGCGATGTCCATGGCGACCAGCCGCGCCAGCTGCTCATCGCTGACCTCGAGGGCATGCTCCACGCGGTGGCGGAGCGGGTTCGGCCCGCTTGGACCGCCCAGCGTCGCCTCGAAGGCATCGAGGACCAGCTCCATGGCCTCGCTACTCATGGCATGGACCGAGACCTGCCACCCTGCGTCGTCGGCCCGGCCGATCGTCTCGGTGAGGTCCGCCGGCTGCCACAGCAGGCGGTTCGCCGAACCGTCGTCCAGGTGGATCTTCAGACCGCGGACGCGGAGACGGTCGCCGACGGACCCCGGCTCGCGTGACGTGTACCAGTCGCCGTAGCGCTCGTCCGCGAAGTTGAGCGCGAGATAGGCGTCGACCCGAAGCGGCAACGCATCATCTGCCGCGAGCGCCAGCAGCTCGTCCAGACGCTCCTCGTTGACCCACTGCTCGGAGATCGACGTCCAGCCCCGGGTGACGGCCGCGGACATCGCCTCGGCCGGCGAGTCGACACCGTAATACTCGCGGTCCCCGATCCAGTGGGCATGGGCGTCGATGAAGCCTGGATACGCGACGGCGTCGCCCAGCTCGATGACGGGCACCTGGTCAGCGAAGAGCCGCACCATCTCCTCGCGCGAGCCCAGCGCGACGACCAGGCCGTCCTCGATCAGGATGGCCTCCACGACCGGCGGGGCGTCCATGGTCACGATCCGGCCGAGGATCAGGAGGCTGTCGGGTCCGGGTACGGGCGTGATCACGCCGATGCTGGGCTCCGCGGCGTCGGTGGGTCCAGCGGATCCCGTCGGGGGCGCGTGGGCCGGCGGCTCGGGCGTCGGGGTGGGGGTGCCGGGCGTGCAGGCCAGGACGAGCGCCATCGACAGCAGGGCGACGGTGAGCGTCCTTCCAGTGGCCTGCATCGGGCGCCGCATCCTCGACGGTGGCGACGGTGGCGTGGTGGGCGGCCGAGGGCCGCCCACCGCATCCATCGAAGGCTACTCGAAGGTCGCGGACTCGGCGATGGCGCGCATCTCGTCGATGAGCGTCGTCGACGTGTCGCGGCGGGACATCGCGTCGATGACCACGAAGGCACCATCCACGTCGATGATCCAGAGCTGATCGACCTGGCCAGGGCCCTGGTGGAAGCGCGCGGGATCGCGCCCGGCCTCGCCATAGCTGGCGAACGTGCCTTGGTCGCAGTCCTTGAAGGCCTCCGTTCGTGTCGTGGCGTTGCTCGGCACGTAGAGCGTGAGGGACTTCCCGGAGTACCCGCCGATCGTGACATCCACGGGTTCCGTGGCATCCCGGTCCGCTTGCGCCGCAAGGGCGGCAGCGAATGCGTCGACCGTCGTGGCCGGGCTCGCCGGCCTGGTCGACGACCACTTGCATGGGTCTCCGTAGACGTCGAAGGCGGTGCCGGCCGGAAAGGCCCAGACCAGCATGCCGGCTTCCGGTGGGTCGGCGTCTTCTCCCTTCAACAGGCCGCCGAAGTCGGGGAGGGCGTTCCAGCCAGAGGCCGGGATGGTCACCGTGGTACGCACCGGGTGGCTGGTCGCGCCCTGGTCCACGATCTCGTATGGACCGACGGGCAGACCCGCAGCGGCGGCGGAGGGCGCCGCGACGGATGCCGACGGCGGGGCGACGGATACCGTCGGCGAGGGACTCGGGGACGAGGCTGGTCCAGCGACGTTCGACGCCGGCGGGGCGATGAACCGGGAACCGATGAGGAGGACGGCGACCACGGCGGCCGCGCCCAGTCCGATCGGGACGAGCTTGTTCAAGGTGGGAACCCTCCACGGGCCGAGGTAGGCCCACTGTCGCGTCCCATCGATGCGATCGCGGACGGCGTCGAACGACGAGTCGGGCAGTTCCGCCGGCCCCGTCTCGAGGAAGGCGGTGAGCTGTCTGTCGAGGTCGTGCGGCCTGGTCATGCGGATCGCTCCTGGGACGTCGAGGGCGTCCGGGCGTCGGCCTCGAGGCCAGCCCGGAGCGCGCGTTTGGCGTGGTGCATCCGGGACTTGACGGTCCCGAGTGGGATGGAAAGGCGGTCCGCCACCTCAGGCAGCGGAAGCCCCAGGTAGTGGTGGAAGACCAGCACCGCGCGCTGCTCGACGGTGAGCCGCCGGAAGGCGCGTTCGAGTTGGTCTCGAGATTCGACGGTCAAGTAGTCGTCCGACCCGTGCACGGGCTCGGCCGGCAGGAGCCGGATCCCTTGCGACCATCGCCGGCGACGCCTGGCCTCGGCGTAGCAGGCGTGGGTCAGGATCCGGTGGAGCCACGGCTCGAAGCGGTCGGGGTCCCGCAGGGCGCGGATCTCGCGCCAGGCGGTCAGCAGTGCGACCTGGACGGCGTCATCGGCATGGTCGAAGTCGCGCAGGATCCTGAACGCGATCGCCATGCATCTGTCGCCAGTCAGGCGAGCCAGGGCGTCGAAGGCCTCTCGATCGCCGCGTTTCGCCTGCTCGACCAGGTCTGCGTGCACCCACTCCCTCCGTGTCGGGCATCCCTGCAGCG
>DATBMM010000313.1:0-7687 GCA_036554825.1 Candidatus Limnocylindrales bacterium | reverse complement strand
GGACCGACCGTCAGCGCTTCGATCGCGCGCGCCAGCGTCAGTCGGCCGGCATCGACCGCCTCGAGGACGAGGCCCAGCGCCGTCTCGATGCCGCTGATCCCGTTCGCCGCCAGGCCGAACTCGACCATCTTGTCGACCTCGGTATGTGGGGCGTGGTCGGTGGCGATCGCGTCAGCGGTACCGTCCCTCAGGGCGGCGAGGCAAGCCAGCGCATCCGCCGGCGACCGGAGCGGCGGGTTGACGCGCAGCGATGACGCGTATGGCGCATCGGAGATCGCCCCATCCCGCCACGGGTCGGCGTCCAGCCCGGCGTCCCACGCGAAACGGCGGGCGCCAGCGATCCACTCGTCGGTCAGCGTCAGGTGGTGCGGCGTCACGTCGCATGTCACGGGCAGTCCTGCCGCCTTCGCCCGGCGAACGAGCTCCACCGCCCCGGCCGTCGACAGGTGGGTCAGGTGGAGCCTCGCACCAGGCACGTCCCGATGGACGTCGGCGAGGATCGCCAGGTCGCGGGCGACCGCGGTCTCCTCGGCTGCCGCGGGCCAGCCGCGCAGGCCGAGGACCGTCGAGACGAGGCCGTCGTTGGCTTCGGCACCCTCGGTCTGGGCGAGATCCTCGGCGTGGTCGACGATGGGCAACCCGAGCGCACCGGCGTAGGCCAAGGCATTACGGACGATGGCTGCGGAACGGATCGGCGCTCCGTCGTCGGAGAACCCGATGACGCCGGCGTCGGCCAGCTCGCCCAGGGCAGCGAGCGTCTCCCCTGCCCGGCCGGCGCTCACTGCGCCGTACGCCAGCAGCTCCATCGGTGAGCCCGCGGACGTCGCCGCTCCCCGGATGGCAGCAAGGACACCGGGCTCGTCGAGCGCCGGCGTGGTGTTGGGCATCGCACAGACCGTCGTGAAGCCGCCGTGCGCCGCGGCAGCCAGACCGGTCGCCACGGTCTCGGCATCCTCGTTGCCGGGCTCGCGCAGGTGGGCATGGAGGTCGATGAACCCGGGCGCGACGACCACGCCACCCGGGTCGACGCCGTCCGCATCGACATCCTCCAGCCAGGTGACCGCCTCGAGGATCCCGTCACGGACCACGATGTCGCCCGGACCCTCGCGTCCGCCCGCCGGGTCGACCAGCCAGACCCGGCTGAGGTCGAGATCGGTCATCGGCTCGCGCCCGCCAGCAGGTACAGCAACGCCATCCGGATCGCGACGCCGTTCGTGACCTGGTCGGTGATGACGGACTGCGCGCCGGCGGCCACGTCCGGGGCGATCTCCACGCCCTCGTTCATCGGCCCGGGATGCATGACCAGGGCATCGGGCCTCGCGGTGGCGAGGCGAGCCGCCGTCAACCCGTACCGTGCCGCGTACTCGCGCAGCGACGGCAGCAGGCCCGCCGCCATCCGCTCGCGCTGGATCCGGAGCGCCATCACGACGTCGGCGTCGCGCAGCGCCTCGTCGATCGACGACGTGACCTGGAACCGCCGCTCCCCGGTCCCATCGGCGGCGGCCCAGCGTTCGAACCCGCGCAGCAGCGTGGCCGGACCACACAGCCACAGGTCCGCCCCGGCGGCCGTCAGCGTCCAGATGTTCGACCGCGCGACCCGCGAATGCAGGACGTCTCCGAGGATCACGACCTTCTTGCCTTCGACCGACCCCAGCCGCGACCGCATCGTGTAGAGGTCGAGCAGCGCCTGCGTCGGGTGGGCGTGCCAGCCGTCGCCACCGTTGAGGACGGATCCGCCGAAGACCTCGGCCGCGAGGTACGGCGCGCCGCTCACGCTGTGGCGCATCACCAGCATCTGGGCGCCGAGCGCCTCGAGCGTGCGCACCGTGTCGACCAGCGACTCGCCCTTCGTCACCGACGACGTCGCGGCAGCCACGTTGACGACGTCCGCCGACAGGTTCTTCGCAGCCACCTCGAACGAGACGCGCGTCCGGGTCGACGCCTCGTAGAACAGGATCGTCACGTTCCAGCCGCGCAGTGCCGGCACCTTGGCGATCGGTCGGGCGAGGACCTCGCGCATGGCATCGGCCGTGCGCATCACCAGGTCGATGTCGCCGGACGTCAGCCCATCGACATCGAGCAGGTGACGGTGGTGCCAGCCAACGGCCTGGCTCTCCGGTGCATGGTCGACCGACGGGATGACCGGCTCGTCGGACGCGGGCGCCTCCGTCCGTCCGTCGAGCACGTCGGTCACGCGACTGGCTCGGCCGCGAGCGGCGTATCGACGACGCGCTCGATCTCCACGCCGTCCTCCCCGTCGGTCTCCTCGAGGTGGACGCGGACGATCTCCTCGCGCGAAGTCGGGACGTTCTTGCCGACGTGGTCGGCACGGATCGGCAGCTCGCGATGGCCGCGATCGACCAGCACCGCCAGACGGATGGCCTGCGGCCGCCCGAAGTCGACGAGGGCGTCCATGGCCGCCCGGATGGTCCGGCCGGTGTACAGGACGTCGTCGACCAGGACCACGGTCCGCCCGTCGATCCCGAACGGCAGATCGGTGCCCTTCACGACCGGCTGCTGGGCGACCAGCGACAGGTCGTCGCGGTAGAACGTGATGTCGAGCGCGCCCACCGGGATGTGGATCGACTCGTTCTCGGCGATCGCGGCGGCGATGCGGCGCGCCAGCGGCACGCCACGTCGCTGGATCCCGATGAGCAGCAGGCCCTCGGTGCCCGCCTGCTTCTCGACGATCTCGTGGGAGAGGCGGATCGTCGCACGACGGATCTCGTCGGCGGTCATGATCCGGCGTCCGGTCATCGCTCCTTCCCGGCCTCACAGGGCCACCCGGGCGGCCTCACGGGGCCGCGGCCGAAGGGTCAACCCAGAGGATACCGCGGGTCGAGCCGTCGCTCAGCGAGCCCGAGCCGGGGCGCTCGCGCGCCAGGCGGGCTCAGTAGACGTGGACGGTGACCTTGGTCACCCCACTCCACGATGGGCAACCGCAGATCTTGAAGAAGTCGGGCCGGTACAGGTCGACGATCCGATGCGGCGCCTGCGGCCCGTAGTCGGTCACCACGCGCTCGATGCAGCCGCCGTCCCCGCAGATGATCACGATCGTGCCGCGCGGCAGGCGCATGGCCGTCGTGCCGTTGTCGTAGAACGTGGCGTCGCCGCTCAGCGAGTACTTCGGCGGACGGCGCTCGGAGCCCGCCACGCTATCGGGCTGGTCCAGCACCGCACGAGCGGTCGGTCCGGTCTCGGGCGCGACCCCTGGTTCATAGAACGTGGTCTCACGGTCGACGATGCCACCCGAGCGATGGGCGCGCTCCAGCCCCGCGATCGTGATCGATCGCGCATCGGGCGCGGGGACCGAGTACGGCTGGAACGCTCCGGCGGGGACAGGTTCGATGGCGCTGGGGACGCGGGAACCTGCCAGACCCGGTAGCGATACCAGGGCGAGGGCGGTGCTGATCACCGACCCTACGACCAACCACCTTGGTCGCACGATAGGGCGGGAACGATACGACGCCTGAGCCTCGCGTGCCAACCCCAGGCGCGTCCGTGCAACCAGGCGCGTCCGTGCAGCCCAGCCGCGCGGCGAGCCGCGGGACTAGCGGATGACGATCGGATCCTCGCCCGGGCTGCTCTCGACGATGCCGACGTCGGTCTCCGACCAGGCCGCGATCTGGATCCGGCTCGACTCCCCGCCCTGGCCACGCGGCGTGGCCCACGCGAGCCGCCCATCACCGATCGAGAACCCGGACAGGGCCGGCACGTCGACCGGCGCACCGTCGACCTCCTCGAGACGGACCTCGTCGCGATCGACGTGGTACAGCGTCAGGCGTCCCACCGTCGCGTCGTCCTCGTCGGCGAGCCAGACCGCGACCCACTCGCCCGTCTGGTCCCAGCGGACGTCGAAGTCGCGTGGCGCCCGATCCGTCACCCGGCGCTGCCGCGCGTCGCCGTCGCCCGGCTGCGCGCCGGTGTCGGACCACGCCCGGAGCTCGAGCGAGCCCTCGGCGGGCACCCAGCCCCGGCCGTCTTCGGACGATCGAAGCGAGCCATCCCAGACGATGGCCAGCTCGCCGCTCCCGTCGACCGCCGGCCGCCAGACGTCGCCGGCGTCGGACTCCGTGGCGGTGGCCGGATCGATCGAGACCGTCGTGGGGTCCGAGTCGGCCGTGTCGGGATCGTCAGGGCGGCTCGCGATGAGCGCCTCGCCGTCCCACGACGCGAAATAGGACTGGCCGTCGGTGGTCACCGCATGCGCCTGGGCGTCCCCGACGCGCCAGACGTAGACATCGGTCCGGGTGGCGTCGTCGGCCGGGCGGGCGGTGAACGCGAACCAGCCACCGCTCGACGAGAACGCCGCAGATTGACCGACGACCTCGATGCCCGTCGCGATGGCGAGCCTTGCGGCGGCCGTCTGGGTCGGCGTGGCGCTGGGTTCGATCGATGCGACGGCTGCGCTTGGGAGGGGCGCGCTCGCGGCCGGCACCGTCGCGCTGGCCCGCGGCTCGGTGGTGGCGGACGCGCGGGCCGACGGCTCGGGGGACGCCGCATCGCTCGCGACCGGCGACGGCGACGCGGTCGGCTGGGAGCTCGGGGCGGGCGTCGCCGTGGCATCGACCAGGGCGACGACCACGAGCTCATCCCCGGCGGCCGCGGACTTGGAGATGGCGACGGCCTGGGTCCGGTCCGGCGACCCGACGATCTGCTTGGGTGCGCTCACGATGGCCAGCTGCTGCCGCGCGGCATCGCTGACGGTCGGACAGCCGGACTTCCCTTCCGCGGGGCAGACCTCGTCGACGACGACCTGGAGCCGCGACAGGCCGTCGGGCCCCTTGTCGACCCAGGCGACCTCGCGCTCGCCGACCACGATCGGCGTCGGCTGGACCGGTCCCTCGGGGTTCGGATCGAGACTCGCGAGTCCGGGGCCCTCGCCGCTCGGGTCCTCACCGGTCACGGTGCCGTGCTGATCGATCGAGATGCCACCCGACAGGAGGCTGACACCGACCACGATGACCATCACCGCGACCCCGGACAGGGCGCCGAGCGGGAGGCTGCGACGGACCTTGTCCTCTGCACCACGCGTCCCGGCGGCCGCCTCGATCCCGGCCGCGGTCCGCGCCCACAGGTCGCGAGGGGGCTCCGGCCGATCGTCGCGCATGGCCCGCAGGGCCAGGCGGTCCGCCTCGTAGTCGGCGGCGATCGCGGTACACGCCGCGCATCCGACGAGGTGCTCATCCAGCCACGTCGCCTCGGTCAGCCCGAGCGGGCCATCGAGCCGTTCGGCGAGCCGCCGGCGGGCGCGCTCGTGCGCGTCGGACCAGTCGTCTGGTCGCCGGCGGAGCCGCATGAACCGGCTCATCGATCGACCTCCGCCGGTCGGCCGGGCTCGCGCGCCGCGTCGCGCGCAGCCTCGGCGGCGGACTCCTCGGCGCGCTCGGCGGCCAGTGCCTGGCGGAGCGACTCGCGAGCGCGGGTGAGCAGGGCACGCGCCGCCACGTGGCTGACACCGAGCGCGGCGGCCAGCTCGAGACCGGTCAGGTCGTGCAGCTCGGCGAGCAGCAGCGCTGCTCGCTGGCGCTCGGGGATCCGGGCCAGGGCCCGCTGCAGGTCACCCGACAGCCGCGCGTCCATGACCAGGTGCTCGGCGGACGGAGCGGACCCGCGCGATTCCCCGGTCCACGGCAGGAACCGCACGATCTTGCGGCGCCGGATCTCGTCGAGGGCGACGCGGTGGGCGATCTGATAGAGCCACGCCCGGGCGTTCTCAGGCTTCTCGAGCGTGTCGTAGTTGCGGTACGCCTTCACGAACGCGTCCTGGGTCATGTCGGCCGCCAGCTCGGCGTCGCGCATCATCCGGAACAGGTACGCGTAGATCTCCCCGTGGTGCTTGGCGAACAGGTCCTCGATGAAGGCGCCCGCTTCGTCGCGGTCCCACGCGCCGCTCATCGACCGCCGCCGATCCGGCCCGAAGGCGCTCGGGCGGCCGAAGGGGGTGCGCAGGCCAGTCGTTGACGGATCGAGGACCACGGTGACTCCGGGCACGTGAGCTCAGGAAGCGCGCGTCGCAGGGTACGCACACCCGATGCGCCAGAGACGAGGCATCTCCCCCTGTTGTGACGCTCGCCGCGCCCGGGCGTGGCCCACGTCAACCCGAGCCACCTCCCTCCGGATCGGCGCGGCCGAGCAGTTCCTCCACCGCGTCCTCCGGTGAGACGGGGTTCACGGGAAGGCCGGTTCCCAGCTCCAGGCCGGCGATCTCACGCAATCGGGGGTGGATCTCCCAGTGCCAGTGATACGTCGCGTCGACCTGCTCTCGCAGCGGCGCGGTGTGCAAGACGAGGTTGTACGGCGGCCCGTCGAGCGTGTGCGCGAGGTTGCCGAGCACCTGGCGGAGGGCCTCGGCCGTGGCCTTGACGTCAAGTGCCGTCGCTCGGCCGAAATCCGCATCGTGGCGGCGCGGCACGATCCAGATCTCGAACGGCGAGCGCGACGCGTACGGCGCGAACGCCACGCTCGCGTCGTCCTCCCAGACGAGGCGATCGGAGCGGACCGTCTCCTCGCGCACGAGACGGCAGAACGGGCACTCACCCTCGCGGATGACGAAGCGCGCGGCCCCGCCCAGTTCCTCCGCGATGCGGTGCGGGATCTGGGGCAGGTCGTACAGGTCGAGGCAGAGATGGTTCGTGCGAGCGCCGGCCTGGGCACCCCAGTTCTGGACGACCGTGAGGTACTCGGTCTGCGGGTCCGCCGTGGCGCTCGCCAGCGCATCGCGGGCGCCGGCGACGAGCCCCTCGATGAGGTCCGTCCCGACGGCATGCAGCGGCCGATGCTCCCCGGCCGGCGCGATCACCGTCCGCCACGAGCCCGTCGCGCGCGCCTGCGCCAGGGACACCTGGGCGAGCCCGTGCTCGCGGTCGAGCTCGCGCGCGTCGAGGTCGGTGCCGACGACGTGGAACGCGTACTCCTTCAGCATCCGGGTCCGGACGCCGTCGCCCGGCACGGCGCAATTGCTGCAGCCGAAGAGCCGGTCGTCGATCGGCTCCGCCGCGCGGGCGAATCGATCGCGGTGAAAGGCGCGATCCACGACCGTGGCCACCCACCAGTTCGTGATCGGGTCCTTGCGGAGCTCGAACAGGCCGCTCGCCATGGCCGGTCAGCCCTCGACGACCAGCTGCACGTCGATGGCGGAGGCGAGCGCCTCCGCGAAGATCCAGGCGGCGGCCTCGACCGACCCGGTCGTCGGCGACTCGTGGTCGCGCCCGAGCTCACGAGCGATCGAGGTCGACACGACGCCCGGCATCCCGCACGCGTCGATGAGCGCGAAGTCGTCGAGATCGACGCTCACGTTGAGGGCGATGCCGTGATAGCTCACGCCGCGCTCGACGCGCAGGCCGAGCGCGCCGATCTTGCGGGGCTCCGCGCCATCGACCGCGCACCAGCAGCCGGGATGCCCGTCGCGCCGGGACGCCTCCACGCCGAACGCGCGGCACGTGTCGACCAGCGCCGCCTCGAGGGCGCGGACGAACGGCCGGAGGAGCAGACCACGCTCGTGGAGCCGGACGATCGGATAGGCGACCAGCTGACCGGGCCCGTGGTACGTGACTTCGCCGCCTCGCTCGATGCGCTCGATCGGGATCCCGCGCGCTCGCAGGTCAGCCGCGCTGGCCAGGATGTGCGCGGGATCCGAGTGCTTGCCGAGCGTCAGGACCGCCGGATGCTCGAGCAGCAGGAGCTG
>DATBMM010000335.1:0-4778 GCA_036554825.1 Candidatus Limnocylindrales bacterium | reverse complement strand
CCCTTCCGGATGCTGTCGTCAGGCCAGCGACAGGCGCTGGCCATCGCGCGGGGCCTCCTCGATGAGCCGTCGATCGTCTTCATGGACGAGCCGACGCGCTCGCTGGACCCGATCTCTGCCCTGCGCCTGCGCCGGTTCGTGGCGGACGTCGTGGTCGGCGAGCTCGGACGCACCGTCGTCCTCGCCACGCACTCCATGCCCGAGGCGGAGACGCTGTGCGATCGGCTGGCATTCATCCAGGACGGGCGCATCGTGGCGTCGGGCTCGGTCTCGGAGCTGCGACGGGCGATCGGCTACGGGACCCGCTGCGAGCTGCGGCTGGGCGACCTGCGCGACGACCTCGACGAGCTCCTGCGGGGCGTGCCGGGGCTGGCGTCACTCGTGGCGTTGCCGTCGACGGCGCGCCCGGCGGCCGGGACCTCGCTGTCCGTCCGGTTCACGATGACCTCCGATGACACGCTCCCCGAGGTCCTGCGTCGCCTGGTCGGCGCGGGCGTGGCGGTCCGTGACTGCGTCACCAGCGAACTGTCGCTCGAGGAGATCTACCTCCAGACGCTCGAGAGGCCCGTCGCGGCCGTCGCCGAACCGATGCCGGTGGCCGCCCGATGACGAGCGCACGCGCCAGCCTGCCCTGGCTCTCGCGAGCCCTGCTCGTCCCAGGGGCGTTCTTCGAGCGCGACCGGCGGATCGAGGCGAGCTACCGGGCCGGCCTGCTGCTGCGCATCGCGTCGGCGGTCGTGACCGTCGGGATGTTCTTCTTCCTCGGTCGCGTGTTCGACGCGGCCGCGCCCGCGCTGACCGATGTCGGCGGCAGCTACTTCGCGTTCGTCGTGATCGGGATCGCCGCGCAGGAGTTCCTCGGCCAGAGCGTCGGCACGTTCGGCGGGTCGTTGCGGGAGAGCCAGACGACCGGCACCCTCGAGCTGATGCTGCTCGGGCGGTCGCGGCTGGTCACGCTGCTCGTCTCGTCCACCCTGTGGCTGCACGCCTCGGCCGGTCTCGGCGCGCTGACCTACCTCGTCCTCGGGACCATCCTCGGCATCGACCTGTCCCGGATCGACCTCCTGGCCACGGTCATCGGCGTCTCGCTGATGCTCGTCGGCTTCACCGGCATGGGCCTGCTGGCCGGCGCGACCGTGCTCGTGGTCAAGCGCGGGAACCCGCTCGGGTGGGCCCTGCGCGGCGCGTCGGTGCTGCTGGGCGGGATCCTGTACCCGGTCAGCGTCCTGCCACCGCTCCTCCAGGCGGCCGGAGCGACCCTGCCCATGACACACGCGCTCGTCGTGCTGCGGGGGGCGATGCTCGACGGTCTCAACGTCGTGCAGCTCTCCGGCTCGCTGGTCGCGCTCGCGGTCACCAGTGCTGCCTTCCTGGCGATCGGGCTCGTGGCGTTCAGCGCCGCCGTCCGCCACGCGCGGACCGATGGCAGCCTGGCGCAGTACTGAGGTCGTGGCCGTGGCATCCGGACGCTCCGGCCTGACCGCCGAGCAGCGCGCGCTGTGCCTAGCGGCCCGGACGCGGCTGAGCGACGACGCGCGCGCCTGCCTGGGCCGGCTGGTCCGTGCCGGCCTGGACTGGGAGCGGCTCTGGGAGCTCGCCCACGTCCACGAGGTCGGGCCGCTCGTCGGGGCGAACGTCAGCTCGGTCGGTGGCGACCTCGTCCCCGCTGCGTGGCGCGAGCGCGCGCTGCGCCGGCGCCACGTGACGTTGCGGGCCAACGCCCACCTCGCGGACACCCTCGGCGACGTGCTGGACGCCCTCGATGTCGCGGACGTCGAGGCGATGCCGGTCAAGGGCCTCGTGCTCGCCGAGACGCTCTACGGGGACATCGCCGCGCGCCCCTGCGCCGACCTCGACGTGCTGGTCCGGACTCGCGATCTCGAGAGGGCGCGCGAGGCGCTTCGAGGGATCGGCTTCGTGCAGCGGGCGACCCCGGGCTACAAGGCGCTCGTCCACCAGTTCCACGATCCGGCCTGGGAACGCGTCACGGGCAACCAGCACGTTCGGCTCGAGCTCCATTGGGCCTTGTGGGCCGACAGCGAGCGACGGCTCGGGACGGACGGCCTGTGGGCCCGCGCGACGACGGCGACGGTGGCGGGCCGGACGGTCCGGACCATGGCGCCCGAGGACGTGCTGCTGCACCTCGCCATCCATCGGACCCGCTCGGCACTCCGGTTGCGCTGGGTGGTCGACGTGGCGGAGCTGGTCCAGCGCCATGGCGCGACGCTCGACTGGGCGGCCTTCCTCGGGCGGGCCGACGAGGCCGGCGCCCGCACGGCAAGCTGGGCCGTCCTCGCCCTCGCCCGCGACCTCCTCGACGCACCGGTCCCGGACACCGTCATGCAGCAGCTGGCCGTCTCGTGGCCGAAGCGAACCATCCTGGACCGGACCTGCGGCACGACCGCGCTCTTCCGGCCGACCGCCGATGGGAACGTCGCCCAGCAGCCGCATCTCGCCTATCGCGCGTTCGAGGAGGACGGCATCGGGCGGATCGCGATGCTCCTCGCCCGCAGCGCGGTCCGACCCATCCGCGAGGGGCTCCACGACGCTGGCGTCGTCCGCGCCCGCCGGACCGTGCCCGGGTCCTAGGCCTCCTCGCGCTCGACCACCCCGCGCGACGCGGGGACGACGACCGGGCTGGGCACGTCGGACACGTTCGGCACGAACGAGGCGGCGAGCGACGTCGCCGCCGCCGCTTCCTGATCGGCCACGGACAGGATGCCCAGCCGCCCGAGGGTCGACATCTCGTCGCGGATGTAGGTCTTGAGCATCTCCGGCCCGTCGGTGTTGATGCTGAAGCGGATGTCGTTGCGGCGGAACGTGTCGAAGATCCAGCGGAACTCGTCCCAGCCCGACACGACCCGGGTGTTCAGGTTCGACGTGGGACAGATCTCGAGGACGATGCCGCGGTCGCGGATCATCTCCATGGCCCGCGGGTCGTAGGCCGCCTTGACGCCGTGCCCGATGCGGTCGGGCTCGAGCAGCTCGACGACCCGGGCGATCTCATCGACCGGGCCGGCCTCGCCGGTATGGACGGTGATGCCGAGTCCGAACTGGCGAGCCCGGCGGAACAGGCGACGGTAGTCCGCAACGCGGAAGGTCGATGACTCCGGGCCGGCGATGTCGAGTCCGACCACGCCGCGATCGCGCCAGGTGATCGCCTTCTCCGCGATGATCTCGTTGAGGTCGTACGGGAACGCGCGGTCGAGGCAGAAGATGAGACCGGGCTTGACCGGGTACTCCAGGGTCGCCTTGTCCATGCCGCGAAGGGCAGCCGCGATGATGTGGTCGAGGTCCTGTTCGCCGCCTCGGTTCCGCTTCATCGGGTTGAAGCGGAGTTCCATGGTCGTGATGTTGTTCTTGCGGTAGGCGCCGCCGACGACCTCGTACACGGCGCGCTCGACCGCGATCGGCGAGCTCTGGATGAGCTCGGTCCAGTGGAAGAGCTGGAGGTAGCCGTCGAAGCTCTGGGAGCGCTTGGAGACCGTGATCATGTCCCGGAACGCCCAGTAGTCCTTGGTCGGAAGCTTGATGCCCTGGGCGTGGGCGATGCCCCACATGATCGCCGGCGTGACGGCGCCGCCGAGGTGACAGTGCAGCTCCGCGAGCGGGATCCGGCGGGAGAGCTGGCGTGCCATCAGCGCGAGGATAGCGTCAGCGGCGGTCCTGGCGCCTATCGCTGCGGATCACTGGCAGAGCGGCAGGTACTTCTGGCCCGGGTGCCGCACGAGCTGGATCGTCAGTCCGCCCTTCGACGTGAACGTGGCGCGGTCCGGGTCGAGGATGGCCAGGGTGCCTTCGGCCGCGTTGATGGCGTCCGCGTGGTCGCCGTCCACCTGACCCACCGGGTCCCACCAGCTGCCGCCGACATCGATGCCGCTCCACAGCCCGCAGTGCCCGAGCGTGAACGCCCGGGGCCCCGGGGTGACCGGAGGCTGCGAGCTGGGAGCCACGAGCACGCCGAACGCATCCTGCTGCTCGAACGTGAGGTCCGCGCCGCCGGCTGCGGCGGTCACGTGCCAGGAGAGGGCTCCAGGACCCGCTTCGATGGTGATGTCACCCTGGGGGCGGGCGAGCAGCGTGCGAGGGCAGCCCTCGGTGTCCGGGCAGCCGAACGGCCCGACCTGGAGATATGTCGGGGTGGTGCCGGCCGGTACCAGCTCGGCGACCTCGGCGACGATCCGGACGCAGTCTTCGGCACCGAGGCCGATGCACGCCATCGGGACAGCGCTGAGATCGATGCCGGCGGGCGGCGATGCCGACTCCGACGGGACCGGAGTGTCGGGCGAGCCTGACGAGGGGCTGGTCGAAGCCGGGGCGGACGGTACGGCGGCCGGCGCGCAGGCGGCGATGGCCAGGATGGTCGCGGCGAGGCCGATCACCCGGAGCATGGCGCAGGGACGTCATGGTGAGGGCGGCGGTTCCGGTCGCGCGGCCATGCGGGCTTGTTGCTCAGCGACATGTCGCCTCCAGCGACCGCTCGGCGATGAACGAGCACGGCCGATCGTCCAGGTTGCACGGATGCGTCGTCCGGGGATCCATCGTGCACGGCTATGCCGAACTAGTCGCTCAGAACGACATGTCGCCACCAGCGACAGCGCGGGCCGCCGCGCGGCGCCGGTTCAGCCGGCGAGCGGGACGACCCGGCCCTCCGCGTCCACGCTGGCCTGCCGGCGCCTCGCCTTCAGCTCGGCGCCGGGGACCTGGTCACGTGCGTGGTAGCTCGATCGCACCAGCGGGGCCGACTCGACGTGCTTGAAGCCAAGATCGAGGGCCGC
>DATBMM010000111.1:0-6143 GCA_036554825.1 Candidatus Limnocylindrales bacterium | reverse complement strand
CTGAACGCCGCATCGCGGGACGCTCAGCCGCTGGCTGTACCGCGTGATGTTCCACCACGGCCCGGCCGACCCCGGCCGGGGACACACATCGGGGGCGGTTTCGCGGTAGACTCCGCCGTCGGCGCGACCGCGCTCACGATCCCGAGCGGCGTTTCGCGACCTCGCCGACCGCGCCACGACATCGACAAGGAGCCCACGAGACCCCATGGGTGTACCCAAGCGCCGCGTCTCGCACGCGCGCCAGGGCGAGCGCCGCTCGCACCTCGCGATCGACCTGCCCCAGCTCGAGGAGTGTTCGCACTGCCACGAGATGAAGCTGCCGCACCGCGTCTGCCCGAACTGCGGCTACTACCAGGGCCGCCTGGCCGTGCCGCCGAAGCCGGTGCGCACCAGCGGCGGCGACGACGCCGAACGCTGATCCCGTGGTCCGCGTCGCCTTCGACGCGATGGGCGGCGACCACGGTCCGACCGAGGTCGTCCCCGGAGTCCTTGACTACGCTCGTGCGCATCCCGACGTCGAACTGATCCTCGTGGGCGACGCCGACACGGTCGCCCGGATCGCGGGGCCGCTGCCCGACAATGCCCGCATCGTCCACGCCGGATCCGTCATCGAGATGGGCGAGCATCCGGCCCTCGCCATCCGCGAGAAGAAGGACGCATCCATCCTTGTGGCGACCGACCTCGTCCGCTCCGGCCAGGCCGACGCCGTGGTCACCGCCGGCCATACCGGCGCGGGCATGGCCGCCGGGATCCTCAAGCTCGGCCGTCTCCCGGGCGTCGACCGGCCCGGCCTCGCCGTCCAGATGGTCACCGACACCGGCCCTCTCGTCCTGATCGACATCGGCGCCAACCCCGACTCGACGGCCGAGAACCTGGCCCAGTACGCGCGGATGGGGGCGATCTTCGCGGAGCGGGTCCTCGGCGTCGACGAGCCCCGCGTCGCCCTGCTGAGCATCGGCGAGGAGAAGGGCAAGGGGGACGCCCGAATCCAGCGCGCGACCGAGTTGCTCGACGCCTCGACGCTGCGGTTCGTCGGCAATGTCGAGGGCCGCGACCTCACCCGGCATCTCGCCGACGTCGTCGTGACCGACGCGGTCGCCGGCAACGTCCTGATCAAATTCTTCGAGGGACTGTCGACCTTCATCTTCGATCTCTGGCGGACCGAGTTCCGCCGATCGTGGCGAGGTCGGCTGGCCTACCTGCTGATGCGCCCGAGCATCGCCCGCATCCGGGCGGTCTTCGACTACGAAACCCATGGCGGCTCGCCGTTGCTCGGCGTGAAGGGGACGGTCATCATCACCCACGGAAGTGCCAGGCGACGGATGATCGGATTCGCCTGCGACGTCGCGGCCCGGACAGCGGCCGCCCGCGTCCCGGACCTCATCGCCGAGGCCCTGGCGGCGGACAACGCACGGCTGGCCGGGGTCCAGACGGGCGAAGGCGAGTCGTCGAACGCGGAGGTGGCGTCGTGAGCGGACCGGTCCTGACCGTCGGGAAGGGCGTCATCGCCGAGCTGGTCCGGACCGCGGCGTTCGAGGTCCCGGGCGTCGCCCGTGTCGGGTACGGCGGACCGCGCTGGCGCGGCGTGCTCGCCGGGCCGGCGGTGCGGGTGCGGGTGGTCGATGACCGCGTCCTGGTGCGCCTGCGCGTCGTCGCGCGGCCGGGCCACGCGCTCGGACCGCTCACCGCCCAGGTACGCACCGCGGTGGCCGCCACGGTCGAGCGACTCCTCGGGCTGGACCTCGGCGCGGTGACGGTCATCGTCGATGGCGTCGGAGGCTGACCGACCGCGCGGACGACGCCGGCTCGGCCGTGCGGCGGGACGCCGGCTGGCACTCGCCGCGATCTTCGAGGCGGACTTCGGACAGCGGACCGCCGAGGCCATCCTGGAGCGCCATCTGGCCGACACGGAACGCGATCCGGCGGCCGCCGAGCTGGCGCGCGAGCTGGTCGCCGCGGTCGTCCGCCACCGGGTCGAGATCGACGCCCTGATCGACCGCGTCGCCCCTCGTTACCCCGTCACCAGCCTGGCCAAGATGGACCGGGCGCTGCTCCGATCGGCCATCGGTGAGGTGCTACACTCCGCCACGCCGGCCCGGGTGGCCATCGCCGAGTGGGTCGAGCTGGCACGCGTCTACAGCGGAGAGGCCATGCGACGCCTCATGAACGGCGTACTCGGCACGATCTCACCAGCACCCAGCTCCGAGGAGGGAGTCAGTGGCCACAACGTACGACCGGCTCAAGAAGATCGTCGTCGAGCAGCTCGGCGCCGACGAGGATGAGGTCAAGCCCGAGGCGTCCTTCGTCGATGATCTGAATGCCGATTCGCTCGACCTCGTCGAGCTGATCATGAGCCTGGAGGAGGAGTTCGGGACCGAGATCTCGGACGAGGATGCCGAGAAGATCCGGACCGTCCAGGACGCCGTCGACTACATCGACGAGCACTCCACCTAGCAGGTCGTTCGCCACGTCCGAGGTGCGTCCCGGACACGCCGTCGCCGAGCGCCTCGGACTCCCCGTCCGGGACCTCGATCTCATCGACCAGGCGCTGATCCATTCGTCCTGGCTGCATGAGCACCCTGATGCGGCGCGGGGACACAACGAACGTCTCGAGTTCCTCGGCGACGCCGTCGTGAACCTGGCCATCTCCGAGGCCCTGTACGCCCGCCATCCCGACGACGACGAAGGGGCGCTGTCCGCCCGCCGCGCGGCCATCGTTTCGACCAACGGTCTGGCCCGACTCGCCGGCCGCATCGAGCTCGGCCGCTATCTGCTCCTCGGGGAAGGGGAGTCGCAGCGCAGTGGCCGCCGCCGGCCGTCGCTCCTCGCCTCCTCGTTCGAGGCGCTCACCGGTGCGCTGTACCTCGACCAAGGCTACGACGCGGTCCGGCTCTGGCTGACGGCCCTCGCCGAACCCGAGCTCGCGCTCGAGGCGCCCGTCCTGTCGCTCAAGAGCCCGAAGTCACGTTTGCAGGAATACACACAACGGCGGTCGGGCGAACGTCCCGAGTACCGGCTCGTCGAGGCGTCGGGTCCCGACCACGAGAAGTCGTTCCGGATCGAGGTCTGGGTCGACGGCGAGCTGCTGGGCATGGGCGAGGGGCCGTCCAGGCGGACCGCCGAGACGTCAGCGGCGGCACAGGCCATCGAGCATATCCGGGCCGAGCGCGCGGCCGAGCAGGCGGCACGAGCCGAGCGGGCGCTCCTCCAGCCGGCCCGGGAGCCGGTCAGCCCCACGCCAGAGCGGCAGCGGAGGCCGGCCTGATGGCATCGCCTCCGGCTCCGCCCCGCCTCCTCGCGCTCCGCGTCCAGGGCTTCAAGTCATTCGCGGAGCGGACCAGCGTCGAGTTCGGCGGTGGGATCAGTGCCGTCGTCGGACCGAACGGATCGGGCAAGAGCAACCTGGCCGATGCGTTGCGGTGGGCTCTCGGCGAGCAGGGCCGTGCCCTGCGATCGCGCAAGGCCGAGGACGTCATCTGGGCCGGCTCCGAAAAGCGCACGGCCCAGGGCATGGCCGACGTGACGCTCGCCCTCGACAACGCCGACGGCTTGCTGCCGGTCGACTTCCAGGTGCTCGAGCTCGGCCGTCGGCTGTATCGCAGCGGCGAGAACGAGTACCTCCTCAACAAGCAGCGCATCCGGCTGCGCGATCTCGTCGACCTGCTCGACTCCGCGCATCTCGCCGACAACGCGTTCCTGTTCATCGGCCAGGGGATGGTCGATCAGGCGCTCGCGCTGCGCCCTGAGGAGCGGCGCCCGCTGTTCGAAGAGGTCGCCGGGGTCCGGCGCCACGAACGTCGTCGACGCAAGGCGGAGGACCAGCTGGCGGAATCGGAGGCCAACCTGGCCCGCGTCGACGACATCCTCGGTGAGCTCCGTCCACAGGCACGCCGCCTCGCCGCACAGGCGGAGCAGCAGACGGCCCGTTCGTCGATCGCCGACGAGCTGGCCACGGCGCTCCTCGCATCGACCCACGCGCGCTGGCACGAGGCGGCGGCGCGGTCCCGCGCCGCGTCGGAGCGGCGGTCCGACGCCGAGGCCGAGGCGGCCCGGGCGATGGCGCAGCTCGAGGAGGCCGAGGCGCTGGCGAGCGCCCTGGCCGGGGAACTGTCGCTGCGCGCCGACGCCGAGCGGGAGCGTCGGGAGGCCCATGAGACGGCGCGCGCGGCACTGACGGAGCTCCAGCTGCGAGACGGCCGGCTCGCCGCGGAGCTCGACGCGGTCGAGCGCGACCGGGCGCGTCTGGCCGACGAGCGGGCCACGGCAGAGGCCGAGCTGGCGTCGCAACGTCGAGCCGCCACGGCCCCCGTACCGGCGCGCGACCTCGACCTCGAGGCGGCCGTGACGGCCGCCGACCGCGAGCTTGCCGACGCGCTTGCCGAGCTCGCGACCCTGCGTACCGAATCGACCGCCCGGGGAGAGGAGGCGGCCGCGATCCGACGAGCCGAGGCCGCACGTGCTGCTGAGGCCGAGACCGCCCGCCGGCGGCTGGCCGAAGCGGAACGGCAAGCCGCCACGGAACGGGCCGCGGCGGAGACCGCGGCCGCGCGCCGCGACGAGGCCAGCACGCGCTCGGAGGCCGCCCGTCGGGCGCACGAGTTCGCGGTCGGTGCCGAGCGATCCGCGCAGACGGCCGCGGAGGCGGCACGGACGGCACTCGAGGCGGCGGAGGCGCAACGGGCAGCTGCCGCAGCACGGCTCGCCTCGGCAGAGAGTGCCACGGCGACGCTCCGTGGCCGCGTCGAGTCGCTCGCCTCGCAGCTCGACGAGGACGAGCGCCGCCCGATCGCACGGGCCGCGCGCAAGAGCGGCGGTCGCCGGCTGGACGAGGATCTCGTCGTGGACCCCGAGCTTCGCGCCGCGGTGGAAGCTGCCCTCGCCGACCGCGCCCGGGCGTATCTCGTGGCAGCGGCGTCGGTCGGGGAGCTCGCGGAGGAGCGCGGGCGGCTCGTCGTGGAGGAGCGCGTGGCCGCCGCGGTCGGCGCCCAGGATGCCGCGACGCGTCGCTGGCTCGATGCCGTCGCGTCGGCAGGCGGCGGACGCCTGGTCGATGTCGTGCGTCGCGATGCGACAGGCGGCGTGCGCCGGCTCCTCGAGCGGGCGGTCTGGCTGCCCGACCTCGCCACGGGCCTGGCCCTGCAGCCGACGATGCCCGCGGGCTGGCAGGCCGTCGTGCGCGACGGCTCGGCGGTCCTCGATGACACGGGTATCGCGCTCGGTACGCCGGACGGTGCGCTCGAGCGTCGGACGGAGCATGGCCGGCTGGCGAGCGAGCTCGAGCGTCTCGAGGCCGAGCTCGACGGACTCCGGTCTGCGGCCGCCGAGGCAACGACATCCGCCACCGGAGCGCGGACGGCATACGACGCCGCCCAAGCCGACCTGGCCCGCGCCGCCGCTGATCGCCGCCGGACCGAGGAGGCGGAACGCGTGGCGCTCCGCGAGAACGAGACGGCGACCCGCGAGGCCGCCTGGCATGCGGCCCAGGTCCAGCGGCTCGAGAGAGATGTCGGGCGGCTCCGCGAGGACACGCATGCCGCCGATCCCACAGCGGCGTCCAAGGAGCATGTGGACGCGTACCACGACGGCGCCGCAGTCGCCGCGTGGGAGGAGCGCGCAGCCGAGATGCGCGAGCGGCGAGACCGCCTGACCGCCCGTCTTGCGTCCCACGACGCCACTCGCCGTGATGCGGAGCACGCCCGCGCGCGCGCGGAGGCGGCCGGCGCCATCGCCGAAGAGCGCATGGCTCGCGCGGACCGGGAGTCGGCGGCGCTGGTCGAGCGCGACTCGGAGCTCACCGCGGAGCGTGGCCGTCTCGCCAGCGAGATCGCCACCGCGATGAGCCGCGAACGCGAGGCGCGGGATGCCCTGTCCGCGCTCCATACCGCCGATGCTGCGGATCGATCCCGGCTCACCGACGCCGAGCGGGCAGCCACGGCCGCGCGTGAGCAGTTGCGCGCTGCCGACGACCGCGTCCGCGCGGCTGACCACGCCGAGCTCGAGGCGCGCCTCGGCCTCGAATCGCTTCGGGAAGGGGTGCTGGTCGAGCTGGCCGGTCTCGGCGACCTGGGCTTCTCGAGCCTGGGGATCACCCGACCGGCGCCGGAGGCCGCGCCCACTTCGACGCAGGACGGAGCGGACGATGG
>DATBMM010000098.1:0-2609 GCA_036554825.1 Candidatus Limnocylindrales bacterium | reverse complement strand
GGCGTTCTCGGCGATCTGTCGAACCGGTGCCTCGAGCGCGCGCCGGACGATGCTGACACCGATGGCCTCATCGCCGTCGAGCGTCAGGCCATCGAGCGCGGGGATCGCCTGCAGCAGCGCAGTGCCGCCTCCGGCGACGATGCCCTCCTCGACCGCCGCACGGGTGGTCGAGAGCGCGTCCTCGATGCGGTGCTTCTTCTCCTTGAGCTCGACCTCGGTCGCGGCGCCCACCTTGATCACGGCCACGCCGCCGGCCAGCTTGGCCAGGCGCTCCTGGAGCTTCTCGCGATCGTAATCGGAGGTCGTCTCCTCGATCTGCGCCTTGATCTGGGTCATGCGGCCCTTGATCTGCTCCGCATCGCCCTCGCCGTCAACGACCGTGGTGTCGTCCTTGGTCGAGACCACGCGGCGGGCACCCCCGAAGTCCTCGGGGACCACGGAATCGAGCTTGCGGCCCAGCTCCTCGCTGATCACGTTGGCGCCGGTGAGGATCGCCAGGTCGCGCAGCATCTCCTTGCGCCGATCACCGAAGCCGGGAGCCTTGACGCCCAGCACCGAGATCGTGCCCTTGAGCTTGTTCACGACGAGCGTGGCGAGGGCCTCACCGTCGACGTCCTCGGCGATGATGAGGACCGGCTTGCCGAGCTGGACCGCCTTCTCGAGCGCCGGGAGCATGTCCTGGATGCTCGAGATCTTCTTGTCCGTGATCAGGATGAAGGCGTTCTCGAGGACGGCCTCCATGCGATCCGGGTTGGTCACGAAGTACGCCGAGATGTAGCCCCGGTCGAACTGCATGCCCTCGGTGTATTCCTTCTCGAGGCCGAGGCTCTGCCCCTCCTCGACGGTGATGACGCCGTCCTTGCCGACCTTGTCCATCACCTCGGCGATGATCTCGCCGACCTCCGGGTCGGCGGCGCTGATGGCCGCCACGGCCGCGATCTGCTCGCGGTTGTCGACCGGGCGTGCCTGCTTCTTGATCTCCTCGACGATGGCGTCGACGGCGGCCTCGATACCGCGCTTGACGACCATCGGGTTGGCGCCGGCCGTGACGACCCGGAGGCCCTCGCCGACGATCGCCTGGCCCAGCACGACCGCCGTGGTCGTGCCGTCACCGGCGACGTCGTCGGTCTTGGTCGCGACCTCCTTGAGGAGCTGGGCGCCCATATTCTCGAACGGGTCGTCGAGCTCGATGTCACGGGCGATGGTGACGCCGTCGTTGGTGATCGTCGGCGAGCCGAACTTCTTGTCCAGGACGACGTTCCGGCCCTTCGGCCCGATCGTGACCTTGACCGCATCGGCCATGCGGTCGATGCCCTTCTTGAGCGATCGACGAGCGGTCTCGTCGAAGATCAGTTGCTTAGCCAATGTCGTGTGCCTCCCAGGGAGTCGGTGGTCGGGTGTCGGGGTTCGTCAGTCGGCCAGGACGGCCAGGATGTCCTTCTGGCTGACGATGAGGAACTCGTCGCCGTCGATCTTGAATTCGGTCCCCGCGTACTTGGCGTACAGGACCTTGTCGCCTTCCTTGACGTCCATCGGCTCGCGCTTGCCGTCGTCGTTGATCTTGCCGGGACCTGCCGCGACGATCGTGCCCTCCTGGGGCTTCTCCTTGGCGGTGTCCGGCAGCACGATGCCGCTCTTCGTCATCTCCTCGCGGGGCGTCGGCTCGATGACCACGCGATCGCCGAGGGGGCGAAGCTTGGTCTTGCTCGCGGTGGCAGTGGCCAACGTGCAGTACCTCCTGTGACGGTCGGTCGAGACCGGTGGTGGCGGGTGGGCGACCGCTCCGGGGTGGTGGGTCGGTCCGCCTGGCCCTTCGTTCATCTGGTGCGTCGCCACGATCGTCCCCGCAGGGCCCTCGTCGACGCGATTAGCACTCTCTGTGTCAGAGTGCTAAGAGAGCCTACCGAACGGCCGCTGGGGCTGTCAACTCGCGATGGCCCACGCACGGTGCCGCGTGGTTCAGCCAGGCGTCACCGATAGCACGATCAGACCAGCGTCCACGTTCGCTCGGAAGCGCAGACAGGCACTTTCGATCGTCCCGACGATCCATCTGGGTCCCGCCTCGTCCGCGACCTGTACGACCTCCCGGATCCCGTACGGATCATTGGCGCCGGACCTGAGCCGATCGGTCGCCGCATCCCCGATCAGGCCATCGATGCGGACGCTCGTCAGTCGGCCACCCGCTGGGGCGACTGCTGCGTTCGATGATGCCTCGAGGTATGGGCCGGGAGCGGCCTCCGCGGCCGTCGCCGTGACGGTCCCGGCCACGGATCGGTCGAATTCGAAACGAACCAGCTCGAGGTCGGACTGGGCCTCGTGGGACACGCGCACGAGCCGAGCGAAAGGCAGCGTCACCGCCACGGGCTCGTCGCCCAGGCACGGTTCGGATGGAGCGGGCTCGGAACACCCGACAAGACCAGTCCACAACAACGCGAGAATCAGCGGCGTTCGCGGGCTCATGGTCGATGGGGCCGGAACAGGCGGTCGTATGCCCGGACGAGGCCGTCCCCGAACGCACCCAGCGTCGCGCCGCGCTGCTCCGCCACCCACGTCGCCGTGATCTCCACGTACCTAGGTTCGTTCCGACCTCTCGGGCCGCCGGGAGGGGC
>DATBMM010000080.1:0-1889 GCA_036554825.1 Candidatus Limnocylindrales bacterium | reverse complement strand
TCGGCCAGGTCGCGGATGGCGGACGCGTCCACTAGTTCCGGCCTTGGAGATCCTGGAGCAGGATCGGGCGCAGCTCGATGAGCCGCAACGCGGTCTTGCTGCGGGCGACGACGGGGTTCACGCAGGGGCAGTAGCTGTTGTGCGGACACACGCCACAGTTGCCGTCACAGTCCAGGGCCGCCGCGTAACTGCAGGACCGGCAGTCGCGCTCGCACGCGATGAGATCGACGAACGCGGCATCCTCGGCCTGCTTCAACGGACTCCCTCCTTTGCGACGCTGGGCACGAGCGGGGCGGCTGGGAGACCTGCCGGAGGACGCGGGCGGTCCGGGATCGGCGGGTTGGCCCAGTATAGGCGGCCAACCCTGCAGCGCCAAGGGGGTAGTTCCAGGAAACCGCCATCTCGAACGCGGTCGGATCGCCTCGTCAGGGGGCGTCGCCGGCCACGAAGTAGAGGGCCAGGGCGCCCAGCTCGTGGACGATCGCGTCGACCCGTCGAAGCGGGTCACGCTCTAGCGGACTGGTCCGGGTCGGCGAGCCGAAGGCCGTGATGCCCTGATCGGTGGCGATCCTGAGCACCCGGAACATGTGGCTCGGGTCCGACACGAACACCGCCGTCGCGAAGCCCTCGTCGCGCATCAGCGACGCGACGCGCCGGATCGATTGGAGCGTCGTCCGGCTCTGGTCCTCAGCCAGGATCATCTCGTCGGGGACGTCGTGCTGGACTGCGTAGATCCGGGCGGCGGCTGCCTCGGTCGTGCGGTCGCCTTCCTGCTTGCCGCCCGTGACGATGAGCCGCGGCGCGATGCCGGCGTGGAACAGCGAGATCGCGTGGTCAAGCCGGGCGGCGAACACGGGTGACGGCCGGCCGTCGTACTGGGCGGCACCCATGACGACGATCGCGTCGGCGGTCTGTCGTTCGTCGCGATGGCCCTGGTCCCAGATGCGATAGGCGGCGTAGCCGGCGACGGCGGTCCCCGCGATCAGTGCCGTGATGAAGAGACGAGCGAGCGCGCGCACGGGAGCCTCAGCCGATCAACGGCCGTGGCACTTCTTGTACTTCGCCCCCGAACCGCACCAACACGGGTCGTTCCTGCCGATCCGTTCGCCGGTCGGCGTGTAGCCGGGTCGCGCCCCGCCGCCGGCCCCGTTGCCGGAGCCCTGCGCCAGCGTCTGCCCGCCGACCGACTCGCGGACGTTCCGGATCGCCGACCCGGCCGCCAGCGACCCGCCGGCAACCGTGCCAGCCGCCGCGCCCGTCGCGACCGGGGCGCGCCCAGCCACCGATGCGCCGTTGCTCCCATCGCCGGCCCGTGGCGGCTGGCCCGGGCCAGGCAGCGGTCGAGGAGGATCGAGCGGCTGCTTCTGGACGGTGACGCGGAAGATCGTCGAGGCCACGCCGTGGCGGATCAGCCCGCGCAGCTCCTCGTACAGGCGATACGCCTCGCGGCGGAACTCGTTGAGCGGGTCCTGCTGGGCGTAGCCGCGCAGGCCGATGCCGCGGCGCATGTCGTCGACCTCGGTGAGGTGCTCGACCCACAGGGAGTCGATCGTGCGGAGCAGCACGAACCGCTCGACCTGTGCCCACTCATCGACGCCGATGTCGGCCTCGCGGTCGGCGAGCCGCTGGTCGGCGACCTCGCGCAGGTGTTCGGCGATCGACTCCCGGCCGCCCTGGTCCCAGAGCGTGTCGGCCGAGGTCGCCTCGCCGCCGAGGCCCATGGCGTTGAGCGCGGTCGACAGGCCGTCCACGTCCCAGGCATCGGGATCCTCACCCACGAGGTGGCCCTCGACCATGGTGTCGAGCTCCTCGTCGAGGAAGGCGCGGACGGTCTCGGTCAGGTCCTCGTTCTTGAGGACCTTGTCGCGCTCCGCGTAGATCGTCTCGCG
>DATBMM010000089.1:0-5177 GCA_036554825.1 Candidatus Limnocylindrales bacterium | reverse complement strand
GCCTACCTCACCGACCTCGCCTCGCCCAAGGAGCTCGCGCAGGTCAATCCGGGTGACGCGGTCGAGCTCGTGCCGGAGAAGACACGCCTCATCGCGTTCGCGAATGGGATGCGCATCGGCGTCGTCGAGCCGCGCGTCGCGGCGCGCCTGCTGAAGCTCATCGCCGACGGCAACAAGTACGCCGCGGGGGTCACCAGCCTCGGGGACAAGGACGTCCGCCTGATCATCCGCGAGACGTTCCAGGACCCGAGCAACTACGGCAAGGTCAGCTTCCCGACGGCGGCCAAGTCGACCGACCTCCGGCCCTACACCAAGGGCACGCTCGTCCGCGAGGAGATGGAGCTCGAGGAGGACCTCGAGGACGACGAGGAGGACGAGGAGATCGAGGACCTCGATCGCGTGCTGCCGCCCGAGTCGACCACGGACGAGGCGTTCGAAGAGGAGCCTGACGAGCTCGACGAGTCCTAGCTCGGGCGGGCTCCTCGCCCGCCGTGCGACGGGCGATCAGCCGCGCCGCGCGGTATCGGCGAGGTCGGCGGCTGTCGCCGCGGTGCGGGTCGCAACGGCGGCCGCGATGGCCGGCGCGGCATCGTTCGCCGGGACCGGCCAGAGCGAGCGCTCGATCCAGCCCCAGGCGCGCGCCACCCGCCGCACGAGCCGGTCGACCTCGGTCGGCGCGCGGCCGAGCATGACCAGCGTCTTCTCGACCTGGATGGTGTGCTCGGCCATGTGCACCGACCAGCGCCCCTGGCGGTAGCCGACCGTCACGCCTGTGCCATACCACCGCGCGGCGAGATCGAGCTCGGCGTCGCCGAGGTCGGCCAGCCGGCTCGCCGCCTCGTCGAGGAACTCGTGGAACCGCCGCCGGACCTCATCGAGGGACCCGTCGGCACCCGTCTCGTCGAGGTCGGGCGCGTCGAGCCCGTCGGGCGGCTCGGGGAGTGGCCACGTGCCGCCGGTGAACCGCTGCTGGCGCCACCAGTCGGTGTAGATCGCGTACGAACGCTGGCTCGCCAGCGTGTGGGCAAGGGCGCGCCGGATCGTCCACTCGCCGCCGCCCGGATCGGCGTCGAGGTCCTCCTCACGCGTCGTCGCCAGGACGCCGAGCACGTCCCATGCGGCGACCGCCGCGGGCGTCACCGTGGCCTCTGCGCGCGTCCGGCCATCGCCCAGCCTCCCGATGTCGGCGGCGGTCCGCTCGAGGTCCTCGATCGTGATGAAGAACCCGTTGCGGAGCTCGAGTTCGCCGTGGTCGGGCCACGGCCATGGACCTTCCAGGGCGTCGTCCGGGATGGTCGCGAGGTCGAGCAACGCGCGACGCATGGTCTCTCGGAGGGTGTCCAGGTCGACGGTGGAAATGGGGGTCGTCATGGTCGGAGCGTAGGCGCTGGCACGGTCCGCGGCAATGCCGTTTCGAGGGTCCGCTGGCGTCGGGGAGGTAGCATGTCGCGCGATGGCTGTCCGTCTCCACGCCTCACGTGCCGACGTGGGCGGCAACCTGCCGGTCTTCGAGCGCCTGGCGCCGGCACCACCCCCGGCGCTGCTCGCCGCACGCATCGACGCCCATACCGGACCCGGTGACGTCGTCGCCGACCTCGCCGGCCGAGGTGGCTGGGTGGCGCGCGCCGCGGTCGACCGTCAGCGCCGCGCCGTGTCGATCGAATCGAGCCCGCTCACCCGGATGCTGGCCGAGGTCGTGCTCCGTCCACCCGATGTCCGCCATCTCGACGCGGCGTTCCAGGGCATGTCGGCATCGCCGCGCGGCGAGTCGAGCCTCAAGGTGTCGATGGGCGACCTGTTCGCGACGCGCTGCGCTACCTGTGGCCGGATGCTCGTCGCCGACGAGTTCACCTGGTCGACCGATGGCGAGAGCCCGGCTCGGCCGATCCAGCGGCACTATCGCTGCACGGTCTGCCGCGACATGCGGGGCGGCCCGGAGGCCCGCCACGGCGAGCTGGACCCCGATGACCTGGAGCGTGCGACGAAGGAGCCCGATTCGGGCGGCTCGCGGGCGTGGGCGCGGGACCGCTTCCCGATCGTCGACGGGGCGCCGGAGCTCGTGGACGAGCTGCTCGACCTGCACACGCCGCGTCAGCTCCTCGCCCTCACCGCGATCATGGAGCGTATCGAGGCCGACCTGCGGGCGGCGCCCGTCCTCGCCGCCCTTCGCCTCGCCCTGCTCCATGCCCTGATCCCATCGAGCCGGCTGGCGACCGGCGCCGGTCGGGGCGGGGCCCTGCGCGTCGCGGGCGGCCACGTCCGGCTGCCGTCCCAGACCCAGTGGCGGGAGCGGAATCCGTGGCTGGCCTTCGAGGAGGGGTTCCGCACGGTGCGCGGGTTCGTCCAGCACCTCGAAGGCGGGGCTCTCGGCCCGCTGCAGGCCCGACTGGGTGAGGACCTCCAGGCGCTCGCGGAAGGCTCGGCGACGGCGGTCCTGGCCATCGCCAGCCCGTCGGCCCTGCGCGCCCTCACCGAGGACGAGGGGTTCGGGCGGAGCGTGCAGGCGCCCAAGGTCCGCCTCGTGCTCGGCCAGCCGCCGATGCGTCCGAGCCTCGATCGCCTGGCGGTCGCGTATCACGGCACGGCCTGGACGCTCGGCCGGGAGGCGGCGTCCCTGCTGCCCATCGACGCCCTTGCCGATCCGTCGCTCCGGGCCCCGTGGTCGTGGCAGGCCGTCACGGTCGGTCGGTCGCTCGCCGCGGTCGAGCCATCGATGGCGCGCGATGGGCGGGTCGTCCAGCTCGTCGATGGCGGCGCCGAGGCGCTGGCGGCCGTCGCTCTGGGCGGCGCCGCGGCTGGCTACCGGGTAGTGGTCGCACGGCAGTCGGATCCGGACGACGCCGGCGCCGGCGTGATCGAGCTGCTGCCGCCGGGTGCGGCCATCCCGCCCGGTCCGCGGACGCGCGCCAACGTCGCGCTGCCGTATGCCACCGGTGGGTCGGGCGACCCGGAGATGGTGCCCGGCAAGGGCCTGTTCGCACCCCCGGAGCGCTTCGACCAGCGGCCGTTCTCCGCGGCGGATGCGGCCAAGGTCGTGTCCGAGACGGCCGTGGAGACGCTGCGCGCCCGCGGCGAGCCGGCCCGCATGGAGCGGCTGTTTGGCGAGATCCTCGTCGGGCTGGATCGTTCCGGGCACTTGCGCCGCCTCTCGACGGGCACGCGACGGACCGACCGACCGCCCGCCGATCCAGCAGGCGAGCCGACGACCCGGACCGACGACCCGCGCCCGCCGGCCATCGATCCGGCAGCCGCGCCTACCGGTCCCGGCCCCGCAGGCCCGGGGGCCCGCCCGGCCGCGGAGCTGGCCGACGGCGGATCCGGACCACCCGTCGCGACCCGTCGCGCCACCGCGGTCGCCGATCCGGCGCCGGACCCCGTGGAACGGCTCCTGGGCCTCATCCGCGACGAGCTGGCCCGTCCCGACCAGCGCCGCCTGACCGAGATCGAGCCCGGCCGCTGGTGGCTCGCCGAGCCGAGCGACCGGGACGCCGCCGCGCCGCCGCTCGCCGATCGCGTCGAATGGGCGGTGTTCAGCCTCCTGTCGACGGCCGGCCCGCTGTCCGAGGCCGCGTTCTACGACCGGATCGCCACGCTCTTCACCGGCCACGACCTGCCGGACGAGACGCTGGTCCGGGCCTGCCTGGACAGCTACCGCAGCCTCGCCAGCACGCCGGACCACCTCGTGACGACCGACGACCTCCTCCGGCGCAGCCAGGAGCACACCGAGATGCTGGCGACCATCGCCGACGGCGGCCACCGGCTGGGCCTGCGGGTCTGGATCGCCGAGCGGGAGCAGGCGCGCCGGCACGGCCGCGGCCACCTCGGCGACCTCCTCGACGAGCGCGAGAAGGGCGCCTATCTCGGGAGCATCGGCCGGGCGGTCGACGCGCTGTCCCAAGTCGACGCGATCTGGTACATCCGGGGCAAGCTCGCTCTCATGTTCGAGGTCGAATGGACGGCGATGCTCGGCGAGCCGCTCCTGCGGCGTCATGCCCGCATCGGGACCGACGAACGCTTCGTGCGCTTCCTCGTGGTCGCTCCGGAGCGGACCGACCTCATCCGCCACAAGCTCGACCGCTCCCCGTTGCTGCGCGCCGCGATCGAGGAGCACGGCTGGAACATCATCAAATGGGATCACCTGCGCACGTTCCTGGCCGCCGAGCGCCCGGACCTCGACGAGCTCGAGCCGCTGCTGGGGCTCGATCCGGTCGTCGAGCGCGGCGGCGAGCAGATGCCCCTCTTCGGCGGCTGACCGCGGCGACTGACCGCGCCGCCCGGTACCCTAGCCTCGACCCGACCGGCCGCTCCGCCCACATCTGAGAGGTTTCGCGCGTGACCGATCAGCCATCCGCCGTCAACGACCTTGCCCACCGCTTCTGGGAGGGCATCCTCGAGCTCAACCCGACGACCGCCACGTTCTACGGCGACGAGCGCTACGCGGACCGACTCGAGGACCCGTCGCCGACCGGCCGTGCCCGCCTTCGTGCGCACATGGAACACACGGCGGCCGAGGCGGCCGCCATCCCAGTCGAGGGCCTGTCGACCGAGGAGCGCATCACCCGCGACATGCTCCAGGTCATCGGCGAACTCGGGGTGGAGGAGGACGATCACGGTCTCCATCAGCTGCGTGTCGTCGACCAGATGGGCGGTCCGCAGCAGCTCCTGCCCCAGCTGACCGCCTTCCAGCCGGTCGACACCCCGGAGCACCTGGAAGCGTTCATCGGCCGCCTGCAGGCCTACCCCGCGTTCATGGCCGCCAACGCCGACATCCTGCAGGAGGCGCTCGGCAGCGGCCTGACCGCCCCCGCGATCGTGACCGAGCGGGTGATCGCGCAGCTCGAGCGGATGCTGGCCATCCCGATCGAGGAGGCGATCATCCCGGGCAGCGTGCAGGGCGCCTCGGACGCCGATCGCGAGCGGATCCGCGACATCGTGCGCGACGTCGTGTACCCCGCCGACGCGGCGTACCTGGAGGCGCTCCGCGGCGAGTACCGCCACGCCAGCCGGGAGGAGCCGGGGATCTGGTCGGCGCCGAACGGCGAGGAGATCTATCGGACCGCCATCCGGAGCTGGACGACACTCGAGATGGACCCGGCCGAGATCCACCGGATCGGCATCGAGGAGCTCGCGACGATCGACGATGAGCGGCGGTCGATCGCGCAGGCCGCCGGGTTCGG
>DATBMM010000044.1:0-2899 GCA_036554825.1 Candidatus Limnocylindrales bacterium | reverse complement strand
GGCACCTCCGGGTCGTAGCCCATCCGCTTGAGCAGCTCGGCGTCGTTCCCCGCGAGGATGTAGCGCTCGAGCGCCGGCCAGGCGACGCCCTCGCGTGTCCAGTCCCAGATCGCCCGCAGGCCTGGGTTGTCGCGCGAATCGAGGTCGCCGTTGTGGACGGCGAAGAACGCCCAGTCGAGCAGCGGCAGGAACGTGTCGGTCCTCGGCGAGGCGTTGTACGCCGCGACGAGCTTCTTGCCTTCCTTGAGCAGCTCCTTGGTGCCCTCGGACTGCGCGTCCCGACCGGCCTTGATCAGGTGGAAGTCGGGGGTCTGCGTCATCAGCGGACGCGTCGAGCGTGACGCGATCGCCGCGCGGACCATCGCGTGGGCCTCGTCACCGAAGGGCAGCCGGTGCTGCGGCTTCGCGGTCCGTGTCTTGCGCTCGGTGTCATGGAGCGTCCACTCGTGGAGCGACGCGATCGCCTTCCACGGCTCCTCGGCCATCTGCTCGCCGAGCTCGATGGCCTTCGCCAGGACGACCTCCTCCTCGGCGGTCAGCAGCGCGACCTTGCCGATCTCCTTGAGGTACATCCGGACCGGGTCATCGATGCCGATCATGTCGGCGCTGATGGCCTCGAGGTCCTCGGCGGTCGGCTCCTCGACCTCCTTCGGGTCGAGCTGGGTCGGCCCCTCGGCCGGCAGTCGCGCGGCCGGATCAGTGGTCCCGTCCTCGGACACGACCTCGACGCTGACCTCGCCGTCGTCCTCCTCGGCCTCGGGGCCGAGGTCGAGATCCTCGTCGTCATCCTCTTCGGGCACGGCGACCGCCGTGGCGCCTCGGCGCGGGCGCATCCCGGCCAGCTTGGCCTCTTCGATATCGGCCTTGGCACGGCGCGGGCGGGAGAGCACGGCTTCGACGAGTTGCTTGTCGAGCGGGTCGGTGGGCATGTCGGTCCTCCTTGGATCGGTCTCAGGTCCCCGCGGCGGCGACCGGCCGCGCGAGGAGTCGGGTCTGTTCACGCCGGCGGTCGATCGACCGACGGGTCTCGTTGATCTGGCGCCGCTCGAGCAGCAATCGCTCGATCGCGGCGGTGTCGCCCGTGCGCTCGGCCTCGGCGAGGGCGGATTCGTTGTATTCGCTGCGCTCGCGGACCCGGTCGTCCTCGATGTCGAGGAGCAGGCCGGCCACCTCGCGCGCCTCCGGGATCGGTCGCTGGAGCGCCAGCAGGGCATGCGCCAGCGAGCGCGTTTCCTCGTCCAGTCCGAGGAAGAGCGCGTCGCGGTCGAACGGCGGGTGGATGCCTTGGTCGTTCGGCGCGCGTTGGAGCACGATCGCCCGGAACAACTCGCGGGCGAGCGTGCTCGGCAGCTGGTCGGGGCCGAGCTCGTCGGCGACCTTCAGCTGTTGATCAGGCACGAGCAGCAGGAGCCGGAGCAGCTCCGCCTCGACTGGTGTCACCGCCCGCAGGATGTCACCGACCGGCAGCGCGTCGGGCGACGACAGCACGGCGTCGGCGGTGATGCGGCCCGTCGCGCCATTGCGGCCCGGCCCGACCGCGGCGATCCGCCGTTCGAGCGACTGGCGCAGGACGCGTTCGTCCACGCCCGAGACGCGATGCATCTGCTGAAGCGCCTCGTCGCGGCGGAGCGGGTCGGCGATGTCGCGGATCGACGGGATGACCGCATCGGCGAACGCCAGTCGGCCGACCGTCGTCTTGAGGTCGTGCCGGGAGGCGTGGTGATCGATCAGGTACTCGACCAGCGGCTTGGCCGCCGCGACCGCCGATACCCAGCCGCCCGGCTCCTCGCGGATGACCTCGTCAGGGTCCTTGCCGTCCGGCAGCCGGACGACCCGGACGTCCTCGAGCTTGACGCCCGAGTCATCGCCCTGGAGCTGGGTGATGAGGCCCGCCAGCGCGGTGACGCCGACCGTGCCCGCCCGCTCGCCGGCCGGATCGACGTCGTACGCCAGAGCGATGCGGTTCGCGTACCGCGTCAGTAGCCCGATCTGGTTCGGGGTGAGCGCCGTCCCGAGGCTGGCGACGACGTTGTCGAAGCCCGCCTGGTGGGCCATGAGCGCGTCGGTGTAGCCCTCGACGATGACGGCCTGGCCGCCCTTGCGGATGGGGCCCTTGGCCTTGTCGATGAGGTACAGCGTCCGGCTCTTGTCGAAGAGCGGTGTCGCCGGCGAGTTGAGGTACTTCGGGCCCTCCCCCTCGAGCAGCCGGCCGCCCAGGCCGACCGCATGACCGTTCTGGTCGCGGATCGGGAACAGGACGCGGGCCCGGAACTTATCGATGACCCCGCGGCCGCGCTGGCTGGGGCTGGCGAGGCCCACCTCGACGAGGTCGTTCGGGTCGACGGCTCGCTTCGCCTGCAGCTGCCGGGCCATGACGTCCCAACCGGCGGGCGCCCAACCGAGCTGGAAGCGCTCGATCGTGTCGTCGGTGAAGCCACGCCCGCGCAGATACGCGAGTGCCGGCTCCCCGGTCTTCGAGCTGGTCAGGACCGCGTGGTAGAAGGCGATCGCGGTATCGAGCACCCCGCGCAAACGAGCCTTGCGAGCATCCTCCCGCTTGGTCCGCTCGTCGATCTCGACACCGGCCTTCGCCGCGAGGGTGCGGAGTGCCTCCGGGAACGACATCCCGTCGCGGTCCATGACGAAGCTGAAGATGTCGCCGCCCTTCCCGCAGCCGAAGCAGTGCCACGACTCCCGTGCCGGGGTGACCACGAACGACGGCGTCTTCTCGCCGTGGAAGGGGCACAACCCCTTGTACGTGGTGCCCGCCTTCTTGAGGGTGACACTCTCGCCGACCACGTCGACGACCGACAACTTGCTCTTGACCTCGGCAGTGACGCCGACCGACAAACTCCGCTCCTTACCCTGCGCCACGGACCAGGTGACGCCGCCTCATCTC
>DATBMM010000036.1:0-11589 GCA_036554825.1 Candidatus Limnocylindrales bacterium | reverse complement strand
AGGCCGCCCGACCACCGGGGACGAGGATCCGCGCGAGCTCCCTCGCACCGGCGACCGGATCGAGGTGGTGGAGGACGGCCTTGCCGAACGCGATGTCGAAACTCGCGTCGAGGTAGGGCAGCTCCTCGCCAGCCGCGACCTCGAACGTGATCCGATCCTCGACCCCGACCAGCCGTGCGCGTTCACGCGCGACTTCGACGCTGCCCTCCGACAGATCGAACGCCGACACGTGGGCGCCGCTGCGAGCCAGCAGCACCGTGAGCTTCCCCAGCCCGCACCCGTACTCGATCACACGCTTGCCACGCAGGTCGCCGAGGAACTCGGCGATGCCCGGCAGCAGGGAGTCCCGTTCGGCATACGAGCCGAAGTCCTCGCCGGGTCGTGGGAGCTTGATCGGCTCGGTCTTGTCACCCGCGTGGGCGTCCCACTTGGCGCGTTCGATGGCATACCGCTCGGCCTGCCGTTCGTGGATCGCGGCCATAGCTCCTCCTGGGTGTCAGCGGAGACCGACGGGTCGCGTCTGGGTCATCGACGAGCGGTCGAAGGGCGCGCGCTCGACCGTGGACTGGGACTCCGAACCGTACTCCCGACAGGAGTGGTTGTCATGGGTCTGGAGGCGTTCGGGGTGGTCCGCGCCCGTTTTGTGTGGTCTGGACGCACCAGCGCGAACGCGAAGGGCTGCTGGACGGGCCGGCGGGCTCCCTCAGGCGTCGCGGACGACGATGTTGACGAGCTTGCCGCCGCCGGCGACCACGATCCGGTCCGGCGCGCGGCCGGCCAGGATCGCCTGGACCTTCGGGCTGGCCAGAGCCTCGGCCTTGAGCACCTCCTCGGTGGCGTCGGCCGCCACGACGACGCGATCGCGGAGCTTCCCGTTGACCTGGACCGGGACCTCGCGGACCGAGATGCGTGTCGCGGATTCATCGACTGCCGGCCAGGACTCGGTGTGGATCGACGTCCACGCGCGGCCCGAGCCGTCCGCCCGTCGCGCCCACAGCTCCTCGGTGATGTGGGGTGCAGCGGGCGCCAGCATCAGCAACAGCAGCCGAACGGCCTCATCCCACTCGGTGTCGCCGGCAGCCTCGGTACCGCGGTAGCGATAGAGGGTGTTCGACAGCTCCATCAGCTTCGCGACCATCGTGTTGAAGCGGAAGCCCTGGTAGTCCTCGGTGACATCGCGCAGGGTCCGATGCGCCGCGGCGCGGATCGTGGCGGCCGCGTCCGTGGCGCTCTCGCCGGCTGGCAGCTTGCCGGCATCCGGGTCACCGCCCTCCCGGCCATGCGGATCCAGGGTCACCGTCCAGACCCGGTTCAGGAACCGATGGACGCCGCCGATGCCGCTCGGGCTCCACGGTCCACCCTGGTCCCACGGGCCCATGAACATCAGGAATAGGCGGACCGCATCGGCCCCGTAGCGGGCGACGAGCTCGTCCGGATCCTGGGTGTTGCCTCGGGACTTCGACATCCGTTCCCCGTCGACCCCGAGGATCTGCCCCTGGTTGAAGACCTTCTTCCAGGGCTCGTTCTGCTGGAGCAACCCGACGTCACGCATCATCTTGGTGAACTCGCGGGCGTAGAGCAGGTGCATCACCGCGTGCTCGGCCCCGCCCGTGTACTGCTCCACCGGCGTCCACGTCTCGACCATGTCGTCATCGATCGGGGCGTCTTGCTTGCCCGGCGACAGGTAGCGATACCAGTACCACGCCGAATCGATGAACGTGTCCATCGTGTCGGTCTCGCGCTTGGCCGGCTCCCCGCAGACCGGGCACGGGACGTTCAAGAATGCCTCGTCGCGAGTGAGCGGATTCACCCCGCTGCCGGCGTAGTCGACGGTGTCGGGGAGCAGGACCGGCAGATCCTCGTCGGGGACCGGGACGATGCCGTGGGTCGGGCAGTGGATGACCGGGATGGGCGTCCCCCAGTAGCGCTGGCGGCTGATGAGCCAGTCCCGCAGGCGGTACGTGACGGCGGCTCGACCGGCGCCACGCGCCTCGAGGTCGGCGACGATCCGCCGGCCGCCCTCATCCGCGGGTAGGCCGGTGTAGGCCCCGCTGTTCACCAGACGCTCGTCGGCGGTGTGCGCGACGTAGGCACCGTCGAGCGCCGCGTCGTCCTCGCCGGGAGCCGCGACGACCCGTCGGATCGCCAGGCCGAACGCCTGGGCGAACGCGTAGTCCCGCTCGTCATGGGCGGGCACGGCCATGATCGCGCCGGTCCCGTACCCGGCCAGGACGTAGTCAGCCATGTAGATCGGGATCCGCTCGCCGTTGACCGGGTTGATGGCATCCGCGCCGATGGCGACGCCGGTCTTCTCCCGATCCGCGGAGAGGCGCTCGATCTCGGTCTCGCGCGCGGCGCGCGCGACGTAGGCCTCGACCTCGGCGCGACGATCCGGGGCGGTGAGCTCGGAGACCAGCTCATGCTCGGGCGCCAGGACCATGAACGTCGCCCCGAACAGCGTGTCCGGGCGCGTCGTGAACACGCGGATCGTCGCGCCGCCCGGGTGATGCTCCGAGGGCGCCGTCGCGAAGTCGATCTCGCCGCCCTCCGATCGGCCGATCCAGTTGGTCTGCATCGTTCGGACCGGATCTGGGAACTCGATCTCGCTGAAGTCGAGCAGCTCGTCGGCGTACTTGGTCACGCGCAGGTACCACTGGTCGAGATCGCGCTTCTCGACCTTCGCGCCGCAGCGCCAGCAGCGGCGGTCGGTGCCCTCGACCTGCTCGCGGGCCAGGGTGCCGTCGTTCGGGCACCAATCGACCGCCGATTTCGCCCGGTACGCGAGTCCGGCCTCGAGGAAACGCAGGAACAGCCACTGGTTCCACCTGTAGTAGCTCGGGTCGGCCGTGACGACCTCCGCGCTCCAGTCGAACGTGGCCCCCATCGACCGCAGCTGGCGGCGCATGTTCGCGATGTTGGCCATCGTCCAGTCGCGTGGGTTGATGCCGTTCTTGATCGCGGCGTTCTCGGCCGGTAACCCGAACGCGTCGAACCCGATGGGCAGGAACACGTTCTCGCCGTGCATCCGATGGAACCGGGCGATCGCGTCCGTCGGCGTCTTGATGTACCAGTGACCGATGTGGATGTCGCCAGACGGGTAGGGATACATCGTCAGCAGGTAGTAGCGCGCGCGGGTCGAGTCGTGGAGGTCCGTCGTGTGGAGGCCGAGTTCCTCCCAGCGCTGCTGCCAGCGCGGCTCGATCGCGGCTGGGTCGTAGCGGTCGACCCTCGTTCGGCTGTCTGCGGTCTCGGTCACGACGGCGGATCCTCGTCGGTCGCCGGCTCGCGGCGCCCAGTGCTGTCCGACCACCGGATATGCATCACCCCCCGCCGTCGGCGAGGGGTGTGTGATCGGCGGTCTCGGTCTGGTGGAGCTACGGGGATTCGAACCCCGGACCCCCTGCATGCCATGCAGGTGCTCTTCCAGCTGAGCTATAGCCCCACGGGTCCGGGATTGTAGCAGAGGACCCCCTTCAGTCAGGGTCGTACGGTTCCGGATCGTCGGCCCAGCCAAGGAACCATGGGGTGAGGTTTGACGGGGTATTCCCGACGCTGCGGACCACTCCACCGTCGTAGATGAATGCGTACACCCGACCGTCATGGTCGCCGATCGCTGCAACGGACGGCTGCCCGGGTACCGGCTCGCTCGCGATCCCGAGGATCGCCCCGCTGGTCGGCAGGTCCACGGTGCCGATGATGCTTCTCGACTCCGGTTCGGATGCGTGGACGAACTCGACCCGCTGGCGCCCCTGATCGCCACCATAGTCCAGCAGGAGCAGGACCGTCCGGCCATCGACCGCCCACAGGTGGTCGCCGAGGACGGTGCCTTCGCTGTCGCGATGCCACACCGCAACGTGGTCTCCTGGGGCGCGACTCTCGACGAGAACGCACTCGCCACCGGTCGGACCAGCGTCGCAGCCCATGCCGAGCGTGTGGCCAGCAACGCCTGTCGGTCGGGCCACTCCGGTGCGAGCGAAGGTGGGCGGCAGATCACTCGTCGGAGTGAACTCGCCTTCGAAGTCGACGGTGCCCCAAGCGTCATCCCGCGTCCCGATGAATCGTGTGCCCTCGCCGGTGGACCATGCCACCACGGACACCGGATCGGGATTGCCGGCCGGCTGATGGAAACCTGACCGCGATTCATAGACCTCGACCTGGGACGACCCTGCATGCTGGACCGCCAGGTGTTCGCTCGGCCCCCACATCGGTTGGCTGTAGCGGTCGAGGATGAGCGGCGCCATCTCCGGTGATCGGACATCTACGACCAGGACCGAGAGATGCGTTTCATCGGCGTTCGGCCCGCGCGTGAACGGAAGGGCGACGTAGCCACTCAGACTGATCGTCGGTCGACCTTCGCCCCCCTCCAGCCATCCATCCGTCGGCAGGATCGTCCCGGGGAACGTCGCCACGATGCGTGAAGCGGACGTCACCGGGTCGAACACGCTGACCTCGAAGGAGTCGGGGCGGTGGTGATCGCTGCCGATCGCTCGGAGTAGGACCGCCTCACGGACGCTACCCAACGGGTCGATCACACGGGGCGTCGGCTCCGGGCTCGGCGAAGCGGTCGACGGTGCCGATGTCGGAAGCAACGACGGCAGCGGAGTGATGGCGACATCCACGGTCCGGAACGGTCCGAGTGCCAGTGTGAGCACGGTCCCGGCCGCTATCGCCGCGATCCCCGCAGCGAGCCATCCGACGCGTCGATCGCGTCGTTCCCGTCGCCGTATCAGCAAGCGGCGCCCCAGCTCGTCGGCCGTGATCGTCAAGGGCAGTGCGTCGGCCTCGGACCGGAGGGACGTCCGCAGGCGCTCTTCGATCGTCCTGTCATGCATGGCGGGCCTCCCCGGGGCGGTCGCCGATCGGGTCGGCGAGATGTGTCCGCAGTCGGTCCAGCGCGGTCTGGAGCTGGGCCTTGATGGTGTTCGGGCTCTTGCCCAGGGTGCGCGCGACCTCGTCGACCGAAAGGTCGGCGTAATAGCGGAGAACGACGGCCGCCCGGACCTGCGGTGGCAGTTCGGCGATGCCATCGAGCAGCGCCACCCTGGTGGACGATGTGTATCCGAAGTCGCCATCAGCCACCGCGTCGGGCACGACCGACAGGCGGACTACCCGCGCGGACTTGCGGCGAACTGCGAGGGCATGATTCGTGGCGACGCGTAGCAGCCAGGCGCGCAACGCTTGTTCCTCGCGCACCGCGCCGCCCCGCTCGAACGCGGTCAGCAGCGTCTCGATGACGATGTCCTCGGCGGCCGCGTGGTCGCGCAAGATCAGGTACGCCACGCCCTGGAGCTCACGCCCGTACGCATCGAGCAGCGCAGCGAGCGTCTCGGGCTCGCGCCGACGGAGCGCGGCGACGGTCACGCGTCCATCCTCTCTTCCCAGCCCGGCGTCGGTCGCCGGTTCGAAGGATAGATGCGCGAACCCCAGATCTCGGGCTAGTGCTCCGTCCGAGATGGCATCATCCCGGCGTGACGTCCGAGGCCGCCGCGATCGCCCAGCTGCCGGGCGGCCCGCTCCCCTACACCCTCCGCCGATCGACGAGGGCACGGCTGTTGCGCGTCGTCATCCACCCGGACCGCGGCGTGGTCGTCACCGTGCCGGCGCGCACGATCCGTCCCGAGCATGAGCGACGAGCCGTCGCGTTCCTTGCCGAGCGGGAGGCGTGGCTGCGCCGGCACCTCGCCCGCCAGGCGGAAGTCGACCGGCGGGTGGCCGCCCGCGGCGGCGCCCGACACGGCGGCAGCATCCCGTTCCGTGGCCGCCTGCACCGGGTCCGCGTGGTGCCCGCCGTGTCGGGTATCCGCCGTTCGCACGTGATCCCGTTCGACGATGAGGTCGTCGTCCATCGCGTCCGCGCCGACCGCCGGACCGATGGCGCGATCGTGGAGGCATGGCTGCGCGAGGAGGCGCGTCGTGTGCTCGAGCTGACCGTCGCAGAGCACGCCGCGGCGCTGGACGTCCACCCGACGGCCGTCGCCCTCAGGGATCCGCGGACGCGCTGGGGCAGCGCTTCACGGTCCGGACGGTTGTCCTTCTCGTGGCGGCTGATCCTCGCCCCACCGGAGGCGCTCGAGACGGTCGTCTGCCACGAGCTCGCCCATCTGCGGGTCTTCGGCCACGGGCCACGGTTCTGGGACCTCGTCGCGTCACGGCGCCCCGATCACCGGACGTGGCGGCGCTGGCTCCACGACCACTCGACCGAACTGCACCGCGCGCTCCTCGTCGACTAGTTCGGCAGCCCGAGCGAGTCGTCGCCGAGGCGAGCGACCGTCGACCCGGTCCAGCGCAACGGATCGACGTCCAGCTCGTCGTGCGCGCCGTGGGCGACGGCCTGCCACAGGTCGATGGCGAGCTCGTCCTCGACGTCGTCGGGGAGCGCCAGCAGGGTGTTCCGCACCGGCGCCAGCAACACCCGCGGGGCTGGACCGAGGATGGGTCGAAGCACCTCCGGGACGAGGATCAGCGAGGAACCCCAGCCCTGCCCCTGGATGGCGGTCACCTCGATCCCCTCGAGCGGCACCGTGTCGACGACCGGCGGCTCTCTCCCGACGAGCGCTGTCAGGTTCTCCAGCGCAGTGCCGAGCAGCGTCGCGTGGTCGATGCCCCACCCGTCGAGCAGCGCCTGGCTGACGTGCGAGAACGCGGGGCCGAGGTCGATGCCGAAGCCGGTCCAGACGCCGGGCGGCACACGGATGTGCAGCGGGGCGACCTCGGACGGGTATGGATGGTGCACGCGCTTGAGGACGGGGACGATGCGCGGCGCGACGTCCGGCCACGGGCCCGTCGGGTCGAACCCATCGAACGCCGCCAGGATGCGTTTCGCGAGGCCGGGTTCGAGCATGCCGCCGAGCGGCTGGAGCCGCGGCCTGTCAGTTCGCTGACGTGATTTCCGTCTCCGCCGCTTCCGGCGCTCGTCCTTGGCCGACGCCCGGGTCTTTAGCGACTTCATGTGCGGCATCGTGACGAACGGCACTCAACGCGCCCGTATCGACGACTTCACGCTGACTCACCCGGCCGAGCCAGACCGTCTTGAAGGCGACGAGACCGGCCGCCGCTGCGGCCAGACCGACGAACACCCAAACCGGTGACAGGAGGGCGCTCGCGAAGGGGATGGCCAGCACGATCGCCACCTCGCCGGCGATCAGCTCGCGTCGCGCGAGGTGACGCCCGCCGACCCGGACATACAGGACGTAGCGGGCCGCGAGGAACACGGCCAGCGGGATCGCGACGCTGTGGGCGACCAGGAGCGGCGCGGCGGCGACCTCGTGGGAGATCGCCTCGACCGTCACCTCGATGCCGGCACCGATCGCCGCCAGCGCCGCGAACACGAAGAAGTGGCCGTACCCCCACACGAACGACCGCTCGCGGTGCTCCTCCAGTCGGGCCGCATCAGAGTCGAGGAAGTACAGCCACCAGCAGGCGAAGAGCAACACGAGCGCGGCGACCGCCACGAGCACCAGGTCGACCGAGACGCCCGTCTCCGTCCTCGCCGCCAGGAGGGCCGTGGTCATCGCGAGCACGCTCTCCCCAAGGACGATGATCGTGAACAGCCCGTAGCGCTCGGCGATGTGGTGCGGGTGCCACGGGGTCATGTCTCCGCGCTCAGCCCAGACGGGGACCAGCAGCTCCAGCAGTCCCAGCGCGACGAACGTCACGATGCCGACCGGTGCCGGCAACCCCAGCCGGACGATCCACAACAGCTGGAGGGCCGCGATCGGGAGGGCATAGCGCAGCGCGTTCCGACGGTAGGCCGGCACGGACCGGGCGACACGGAGCCACTGGGCGACCAGGGCGATGCGCATCAGGATGTAGCCGGCCACGGCGATCGCGAAGTCGCCCTGCTCGAAGGCTGGCGCGACGCCCGCGGCGAGCACCAGCACGCCGCCCATCTGGACCATCGTCAGCACCCGGTACAGGGCGTCGTCGCAGTCGAAGGCCGACGCGAACCAGGTGAAGTTCATCCACGCCCACCAGATCCCGAAGAAGACCAGCAGATAGCCGATCAGCCCATCGATCGGGTGGTCGTCGACGACCGCGTGGGCGAGCTCCGGCACGACCGCCGCCACGGCGACCACGAATGTCAGGTCGAACAGGAGCTCGAGTGGAGTCGCGGCGCGATGCGCCTCGTGCGGGTCGCGTGCGCGCATCCGGGTCAGCAGCACGGGCGCATCGTAGCGAGCGTCATCGTCGGGGACGGTGGTGGAGATGAGGGGACTCGAACCCCTGACCCCCGCGATGCGAACGCGGTGCTCTCCCAGCTGAGCTACATCCCCACGGGCGAGCGAGTGTAGCACGGGGTCTTCGCCCGGCCGGTCGGCGTCCGTCCCGGGCGATGGGACGTGGATCCGCCTCCGGCGGCCCGCCTCTAGGCTCCGCCGATGCCACTCGGTCTGCTGACGGGGCTCGGTGCCGCCGTCTGTTGGGGCACGCTCGACCTGTTCTCGGCCCTCGCCAGCCGGCGTGTCGGCAGCCTCCTCGTCACCACCGGGATGCAGGTCGTCGGCCTGGTGCTCGTCCTGGTGGTGGCATTGGTGACCAGCACGCCGCTTCCGACCGATCCCTTCGTGCTCATCGGGGCGACCCTGGTCGGGCTTGCAGGTGCCGGCGCGTACCTCAGCTACTTCACCGGTCTGCGGATCGGACCGATAGCCGTCGTCAGCGGGATGGTCGCCGCCTACGGCGGGCTCACGGTCGTGCTTGCGGTCCTCATCCGCGGCGAGTCGTTGACCGTGCTCCAGGCCGCCGGCGCCGCCATCGCGACGGTCGGCGTCGTGCTGACCGGGATCTCGTTCGACCGAGATCTCCGCAACACCCGGTTCGCCAGCCCCGGCGTCGTCTTCGCGGTCGTGGCCCTCGTCCTCTTCGCGACGATGGGCATCGCCACCGACATCGTCATCGACCGTGCCCCTTGGCAGGAGGTCCTGCTCGTCTCGCGGTCGTCGATCGCCGTGATCTCGGTGGTGATCCTGGTGCTCGCGCTGACGCTGTTCCGCCGCGCTGCCCGGGCGATGATCGAACCGGCCGAGGGTGCCGACGGACGGGTCGATCGGCGGATCGTCGGCGCGATCGTGCTCACCGGCGTGCTCGACATCCTGGGTCTCGCGTCGTTCTCGTACGGCCTCGAGAACGCGGAGACGTGGCTGGTCGGCCTGGCCTCATCGTTCGGACCGGCGGTCACGATCGTTGTCGCGGTCGCGCTGCTCGGGGAGCGGCTGCGGCCGATCCAGTGGGTCGGGATGCTCGGCATCCTGGTGGGGATGATCGCGATCGGGTTGCCCTGATCAGTCCTCGTCGTCGCCGGCTTGGGCATGATGAGCGCCCGCCGGGAAGACCCGCATCAGGGTCCGCAGCAGGCGATGGAGCTCCTCGCGCTCCTTGTCGTCGAGGACGCTGGCGACCTTGGCCTCGCGTTGGGCCTGCGTCCGCACGGCTCGATCCCAGATCTCGTTCCCCGCCTCGGTGGGCTCGACGAGCGTGGCGCGACGGTCGTTCGGGTCGTCCAGACGGCGGACGAGCCCGGCTGCTTCCATCCGATCGAGACGGTTCGTCATCGCGCCGCTCGACAGCCCCATGTGCTCGGCGAGCTGCCCGGCCGACCGGCGGTAGGGCGGCCCGACCTTGCGCAGCTTGCTCAGGACGTGGAAGGAGCGGCGATCGAGCCCGGTCGCGACGAGCGTCTCGTCGAGGGAGCGGTCGAAGGCCTTCGCCAGTTTCTGGATGCGTTCGACGATCCCTTCGGTAAGGGGGTCGAGGTTGGGGATCTGCTGCGCCCAGACGTCGAGCTGCGTGTCGAGCTCATCGAGCTCCTCGCGCCGTCTCGCCTTGGGCACCTTGGTCGCCATGGGCGGATGTTCCGCCGAGAATCGTTCGATGTCAAGAGATTTGATATCGAACATCTTGACATCGAACAGTGTGGGCCGGTAGCCTTCCGGTCGTGAAGTACTTCGAGATCAAGAGACTTGATGTCGAGAGGATCGATATCGAACGATCGGAGGGCACGATGCCGGACCGCCACCTGCACCTGATCGCCGCGGCACCCTGGGAAGTCGAAGCCGAGCGCCGTCGCGAGATGCTCGATGCCGATGCACGGCGGTTCGACGTCTCGGAGCGTGCGGGGGAGATCGAGTCAGGCTCCGGCAGCGCGCGGCTGTGGTCGCTGCTCCGCGGTTCGTTCGACCGCGCCCCGGCGACGGGGAAGCTCGACCGGAAGCACATCTGACGCCTGCTCGCTCGTGATTGCGGCATTTGACGCCGCATCGGCCTGGGGACGTGCATCAGATGCACGCATCGGAGATGGAGGCGCGGCGAAGCCACGTCGATGGCGCATCGGATGCCGCATCGGATGCCACATCCTCGGTCGGAGACCACGTCGGTCCTCCGGACCGCGGGAGATGTACCGGGTTTGCGGCATTCGATGGCGCAAGGAGGGACGGTGCTGGGGGTGGATCCTGGACGGCCCGGTCGCAGCGTGCATCTGATACACCGGGCCCGGCGCGGCGGTCGTCTCGAGTCGGTCGCCGCGCAAGGGTCTTGCCTGACTAGAACAGGTCTTGCCTGACTAGAACATCTGTTCTATCCTAGGCGCCTCATGTCGACCGGTCGGGGTGATGTGGACGCTGCCGTTGCCGGCCTCCGGGCCCGGTGGGGTGCCGCAGCTCCGCAGGTCGCCGGCGCGCTGGCCCTGGCGCCCGCTCCGGCCGACCTCGAGGTCGAGGAGACCCCACGATCCGACCCGCGGCCTGATGACCGCGTCATCCGGACCGGCTTTGCGGCACTCGACGCGATCCTCGGCCCGGGTGGCCTGCCGAAGTCGGCCAGCGTCGCCATCCGGGGGGAGGGCACCAGCGGGCGGACGACGCTGAGCCTCCGGGTCGCTGCGGAGGCCCAGGCCCAGGGCGCGGTCGTCGCGTGGCTCGACCTGTCGCGCAGCTTCGACCCGGTCGAAGCGGTCGCCCGGGGCATCGACCTCGACTGGCTGGTCGTCATCACGCCGGCCAGCTTCGACGAGGGCCTCGGCATCGCGGGATCGCTGCTCGCCGGTCGCTCCGTCGACCTGCTCGTGATCGACCTGCCCGGCGGCCGGCTGGCACGGACCGACAAGCCGTCGCGGATCGGCGACCGGCTGCATCGACTCGCCGCGCTCGCGCGCCGTGCCGAGACGCTGCTGCTGATCCTTGATGCGCCCGGGCTGGGTGGTGGTCTGGCGACCGCGGTCGCCGAGTCGACCGGCATCCGGCTCGAGCTGGCTCGCCGGTCGTGGGTCCGGCTCGGGCGCGACGTCGTCGGGCATCGGACCGAGGCGCTCGTGGCGCACAACCGCCACGGGCCGCCGGGCCGCCGGGCGACGCTCCGGAGCCTCTACGCCGAGGGCGGCGAGCGGGACGCGTGTCTCGCTCGGGACGCCCTGTTGATCGACCAAGCCCCCGCACACGAGGCCCCCGATCGCGAGACACACCATGCGACGGCTGCATCTGTTCCTGCCGCACCTGCCGCTCCACCTGGCGCTGGCCCGACGCTCCGAGCCCTTCCCGCCGGACCCGCTCGTGCTGGGCGGCCGGCCGTGGAGTCCGGGGACGGTCATCGACGCCG
>DATBMM010000008.1:0-1961 GCA_036554825.1 Candidatus Limnocylindrales bacterium | reverse complement strand
GTCGTCGAGATCAACCCGGACGCCGTGATGGTGATCAAGTCCACCGTGCCGGTGGGGTTCACCCGGGAGCTCAGCGCCCGGTCCGGGAGCGGGAACATCCTGTTCAGTCCGGAGTTCCTCCGCGAGGGCAAGGCACTGTGGGACAACCTCCACCCCTCGCGCATCGTCGTCGGCGAGACGAGCGAGCGGGCCCGCGGTTTCGCGGCCCTGCTGCAGCAGAGCGCCGAGGACCCCGACGTCCCGGTCCTGCTCACCGACAGCACCGAGGCCGAGGCCATCAAGCTGTTCGCCAACACCTACCTCGCGATGCGGGTGGCCTTCTTCAACGAGCTCGACACCTTCGCGGCCACCCATGACCTCAACACCCGCCAGATCATCGAGGGCGTCGGCCTCGACCCGCGCATCGGGCGGCACTACAACAACCCGTCGTTCGGCTACGGCGGCTACTGCCTCCCGAAGGACACCAAGCAGCTCCTCGCGAACTACCGCCAGGTGCCGCAGAGCCTGATCGAGGCGATCGTCACCGCGAACACCCTCCGCAAGGACTTCGTGGCCACCGACATCATGCGGCGCCGCCCGCAGCGGGTCGGCATCCACCGGCTGATCATGAAGGCGCACTCGGACAACTTCCGGGCCAGCAGCGTCCAGGGGATCATGAAGCGGATCAAGGCCAAGGGGGTCGAGGTCGTGGTCTACGAGCCAGGCCTGGCCGAGGACACCTTCTACGGTTCGCCGGTCGTGCGCGACCTCGAGCAGTTCAAGGCCGATGTCGACATCATCGTCGCGAACCGGATGTCCGCCGAGCTCGAGGACGTCCGCGAGAAGGTCTACACACGCGACCTCTTCGGCGGGGACCAGTAGCCGCCTGCCGGCAGGGACCGGCAGGGCGCCCCGGGCAGTGCCGCAGTGGGGCTGTCCGGGTTACCGGCCCGTACACCGGACCGGCCTGACGCGACTCCGCCCCCACCCCATAGGCTGGGCCGCGGCAGAGACGCCGCGTGCCCGCGGCATACCCGTCCTCCTTTGTGGAAGGTAGAGCAACAGTGACTGTTCGCGTTGGGATCAATGGCTTTGGCCGCATCGGCCGCAACTTCTTCCGGGCCGTGCAGGCCTCCGGCGCCGACATCGAGATCGTGGCGGTGAACGACCTCACCGACAACGCCACCCTGGCGCACCTGCTCAAGTACGACTCCATCCTCGGCCGCCTCGACGGCGACGTGACCTCCACCGAGGACGAGATCGCCGTCAACGGGAAGGCGTTCAAGGCCTTCGCCGAGCGCGACCCCAACAACCTCAAGTGGGGCGAGCTGGGCGCCGACGTCGTCATCGAGTCGACCGGCATCTTCACCGACGCGACCAAGGCGAAGGTCCACGCGGACAACGGCGCCAAGAAGGTCATCATCTCCGCCCCGGCGAAGAACGAGGACGTCACCATCGTCATGGGCGTCAACGACAGCGCGTACGACGCCGAGAACCACACGATCATCTCCAACGCGTCCTGCACCACGAACTGCCTGGCGCCGATGGCCAAGGCCCTCCACGACGAGTTCGGCATCGTCAAGGGCCTGATGACGACCATCCACGCCTACACGCAGGACCAGAACCTCCAGGACGCGCCGCACAAGGACCTGCGCCGCGCCCGCGCCGCCGCCCTCAACATCGTGCCGACCTCCACCGGCGCCGCGAAGGCCATCGGCCTGGTCATGCCGGAGCTGAAGGGCAAGCTCGACGGGTACGCCCTGCGCGTGCCCACCCCGACCGGCTCCGCCACCGACCTCACCTTCGAGGCCGGCCGCGAGACCACCGTCGAGGAGGTCAATGCCGCGGTCAAGGCCGCCGCCGAGGGCCCGCTCAAGGGCATCCTCGTCTACACCGAGGACCCGATCGTCTCGAAGGACATCGAGACCGACCCCGCCTCCTGCATCTTCGACGCGGGCCTGACCAAGGTCATCGGCAACCAG
>DATBMM010000330.1:0-10472 GCA_036554825.1 Candidatus Limnocylindrales bacterium | reverse complement strand
TCGTCGCCGCGGTACTGCAGGTACTCGGGCAGGACGACGAGCCGTGCGCCGGCCACGGCCGCTTCGTCGGCGAGGGCCGTCGCCCGCGTGATGTTGGCATCGACCTCGCCCGTGGCGTCGAGCTGGACGAGGGCCACCGGCAACCGCATCGCCGCATCGTAGCGACCGCGCGCGGACCGGGAACGGTCAGCGGATCCCGGTGTCGAAGGCCAGCGTGACGTCCGTGATCTGCCCGTCCTCGACGGTGACTCGCTGCGCTTCGGGGCCGTTCATGAAACCGGCCGTTCCCTCGGCGTTGACGATGTAGCCGCCGGGCGCGAGCGCTACGAACTTCTGCCCGGCCGCGTCGAGGACCAGCTTCTGCTGGATCGTCCCGGCCGCGTCGGAGATCAGCACCGCGACGTTCGGCACGAACCGGGGCGCGCACGCCGGGTCGGGCGGCACGGTCTCGACGGGGCAGGTCGGACCGGCGATGGCAGTGATGTGCAGGCCGGTGACGACTCCGCCACCACCGGCCGGGGATGGCCACGCGTCTGGCGGGATCTCGCCGCCGGCTTCCGACTGGAGTCCGACGGTCCCGTCGGGGAGGACCGCATACACCCAGGTGTGCTCCTCGATGCAGCCAGCCTGGCAATCGCCCCAGCCGATCCGCATCGTGACGATGAACGCGCCGACACCCGAGGCTGGCGCCACCTCGAACCAGCTCGACTGGCCGACCATCTCCGGGTCGAAGGGGCGGATGCCGGCGAAGCGCGGCTCGTGGGCGATCACCCGCGCGACGGCATCCGCGGGCGTCGTGACCGGGCCGCCACCGGCCGACGGGCTCGGCTCGGGGGTCGCCGACGGCGCGGCGGTCGCACCGCACGCAACCGCTGAGAGCACGACGGTCGCGAGCAGGACCAGCCGGATCAGACGAGATCGCGTCATGTCGCCAACGACGATGATGTACCGGCTACAGTTCCGCGATGCCACCCATCGACTTCACGGACGTCGAGGCCCTGACCTTCGACTGCTACGGGACGCTCATCGACTGGGAGGCCGGGCTGTCCGCGGCGTTCGGACCGGTGCTTGACGCCCACGGCGCCACCGGAGCTGACCATGAGGACGTCCTGGCGCGCTTCGCCCGACACGAAGCGGCCGCTGAGGCTGGACCGTACCGGACCTACGCCGAGGTCCTCGCCGCGTGCCTTGACGGCGTCGCCGACGAGCTCGGCTTCGAGCCGACGCCCGACGAAGTCGCGGCGTTCTCGCGCTCGGTCGAGGACTGGCCGGCCTTCCCGGATTCGACCGAGGCGCTGCGACGGCTCAAGCGTCGCTATCGGCTCGGGATCCTGACCAACTGCGACGACGATCTCTTCGCGGCATCGAACCGGCGGCTCGACGTCGACTTCGACTGGGTCGTCACGGCGCAGCAGGTCGGCTCGTACAAACCGGATCCGCGGAACTTCCACGCCGCGCTGGAGCGGGTCGGACTGCCGCCTGAGCGGATCGTCCATGTGGCACAGAGCCTCTTCCACGACCATGCGCCGGCCAAGCGGCTCGGGCTGACCACGGTCTGGATCGACCGTCGCCACGACCGGCCCGGGTCCGGTGCCACGCCACCGGCCGAGGCCCGGCCGGATGCCCGCTATCCCGACATGGCCTCGTTCGCGGCGGCCGCCGTCCCCGACTGAGTCGCCCAGCGACGCCGCCGCACCCACCGATCCCGGCTACCCGGACTTCGCCGGGCCCTCCTCGTTCGACGAGGCGAGGAACCCGCGGAACGTGTCGGCCAGCGACGTGATCTCGAGCGGCAGCACGAACTTCGTCGACGGGCTGGCGCCGAGCGCCTTGAACGCCTCCAGGTACTGGAGCGCCATCGTCTTCTGATCGACCTGGGAGGCCGCCCGGAAGATCTGCTCGAGCGCGAGCGCGAAGCCCTCGGCCCGCAGGATGGCCGCCTGACGGTCGCCCTCCGCGCGCAGGATCTCGGCCTGCTTGGTGCCCTCGGCCACGTTGATCGCCGACTGGCGCGCGCCCTCGGATTCGGTGATCACCGCACGCCGCGTCCGCTCGGCGCTGAGCTGGCGGTTCATCGCGTCCTGGACCGCGGCCGGCGGGGTGATCTCGCGGATCTCGACGGTCGTGACCTTCCCGCCCCAGCGCTCGGTCACCTCGTCGAGCTTGACGCGCAGGACCTCGTTGATCTGCTCGCGCTTGGAGAGCACGTCATCGAGGAGGATGTCGCCGATGACCGCGCGCAGTGTGGTGGTCGCGATGTTCTGGAGCGCGCCGTTGAAGTTCTGGACCTCGACGACGCTCCGGAACGGGTCGACGATCCGCCAGTAGATCAGGAAGTCGATGCTGATCGGGGCGTTGTCCTTGGTGATGTTCGTCTGGCTGGGGACCTCGATGAACTGCTCGCGCAGATCGACTTTGACCCCGCGCTGGGCGATCGGGATGATGAACACCCAGCCTGGGCCCTTGACGTCGTTGGGGCTCGTCCGGCCGAGCGTGAACACCAGCAGGCGCTCGTATTGGTTGACGATCTTGATCGCGGCGACGGCGATGACCAGCAAGACGCCGATGACGAAGGCGACGGCCAGGATGGTGGGGAGCTCCACAGTGCCTCCTATCCGGGTCCCGGCACGACGGCCGGTCCCGCTTCGACGACGAGCGTCAGATCCTCCTGGCCGATCACCCTGATCGGTTGTCCGGGCTGGATCGCCGAGCCACCCTCGGTCCGCGCGGTCCACTCCTCCCCGGCGGCATAGACGACGCCGATCGGCTCGAGCGCGGTCCTCGCGACGCCGACGGTGCCGGGCGGCACGGTCATCGTACCGCCGGCGCCATACGCGCCCGCATACGCGAGCGACCGCTGCCGGACCCGGGCGACCGTGACCAGCACGACCCCGACGAACGCCGCGGTGACGGCGGCCATCGCGACGATCAGCGGGATCGCCACCGACACGTCCGGGGCGACCGGCGAGCCGGGTGCCGTGTACAGCGTGAAGGCGCCCAGCACGAAGCAGACGAGGCCGCCCACGATGAGCAGCCCGTGGCTCGTGACGGTCGTCTCGAGCACGAACAGCAGCACGGCCAAGCCGATCAGCAGAAGGCCGGCGACGTTGAGCGGCAGGCTGCCGAAGCCGATGAACGCGAGGATCAGCGCTATCGCCCCGAGGATGCCGGTCACGAAGTTCGGGCTTTGGAGCTCGAACAGCAGCCCGTAGAACCCGAGCGTCAGCAGGATGAACGCGACGTTCGGATCGGACAGCAGATGGATGATCGCCTGGAAGGGGTTCATCGCGACGTCCGTGAAGGACACGTCGCCAAGGTCCAGGCGAACGGGTTCCGAGCGGACCTCGACCGTCCGGCCGTCCGCCTGGCTCCGGAGGTCCTCGAGCGATGTCGCGATCCCGTCGACCGCGTCGACCTCGACGGCTTCGCTGGCCGTCGAGGAGATGGCCTTCTCGACCGTCGACACCGCCCACTCGACGTTGCGGCCGCGCGCCTCCGCGATGGACCGGATGTTGGCGATCGCGTCGTTCTTCACCTTGTCGCCGATGGTGCCGGTCAGCTCCTCCCCGCCCGCCCCGACCGGTGAGGCGGCCCCGATGTTGGTCCCGGGCGCCATGTAGGCGAGGTGCGCCGACATCGTGATGAACGTCCCGGCACTCGCCGCGCGGCCGCCGCTCGGCGCGACCCAGACGATCGTCGGCAGTGGCGCCTCCAGCAACGCCGACACGATGCGCTGCGTCGCGTCGAGGCTGCCACCCGGCGTGTTGAGCGTGATGACGACCGCGGTCGAGCCGTCATCGAACGCGCGAGCCACGCCCTGTTCGATGTAGGTGGCCATCACGCTGTCGACGATCCCGGTCGCCGTCAGGACATCGATGTGCGGCGCGGTGGATCCATCGACCGCCAGGACGTCGGTGGTCGGCTGGCGCACCCCGGCGAGCAGCAACCAGGCCAGCCCGGCGAGGAAGATCGAACGATGCAGGCGAGCCGCGGACCGGCTTGCCCGTGCTGACGGAGGCATCTGGGTCGCTCGTGCGCATCATCGCACGAGTCCTCGTTTCTTCAGCGCGCAAAGGCCGGACCCGAGACCGGGTCCGGCCATGTCGCGGGGGCGGGGCAGGATCACATGATCCCGACGAGATGCCCCTCCGGATCCGCGAAGAGCGCGACCGTCGTCTCCGGCGCGACCTCGGTGAGCGGCATGATCACCTGCCCACCGCTCGCGGCTGCCTTGTCCAGCACGGCCTGCGGGTCATCGGTGTGGACGTAGAACGTCACGTGGCCAGCGCCACCATCCGGGGACGCGCCGACGCCGCCGGTCAGGCCGTCCTCCTGGCGGTACATGCCGTAGCCACCGGGGTTGTTCGTGTCGAGGCTCCAGCCGAACACGTCCTGGTAGAACTGCTGCAGCCGCGCGCCGTCCTTGCCGACGACCTCGACGTGGATCACCTTGGCTCCCATCGGGACCTCCTCTTGCCGGCTGCCCTCACCTTCGGCCGCCTCTCGCACCCACGACGAACGGCGACGAGCCGAATCGACAGACGGATCGCCGATGACCGGCGATATCTGGCGGCTGGCTTCGCGATACCCACCTGAGCGTGCTGCCAGATATTCACCCCCGGGTTAGTAGGCAGGCTCCCGAGCCCGGCGGGACAGAAAGACAGCCGACCTTGTGCAGGGTTCGGCCTCGATCTGGGTTGCTTCGGGCCTAAGCGCCTGCCCAATAGGCGCCCGACGAATATCTGGCACGAACCGAGGCTGGTCGCCCGCGGAGCGCCGGCCGCCGGTACGCGCCCTACGGCAACGGCCGCCAGGCCTGACCGAGGAGCACGGCCAGCGCGATGAGGACCGCCCCGAGCGCCACGAACAGCACGCTGACCTCCAGGATCTCGTGCTTGGTGATCAGATTCATCGGCAGGTTCTCGAAGACGGTGTGGAGCTCGGAGGCGCTCTCGGCCGGGTAGTAGGTCCCGCCGGTCGCCTCGGCGACGGCCCGCAGCGTCTCCTCGTCGATCGCCCGCCGGAACCCGCCGGTCGCGGCGCCGCCGCCACCGAACCCACCGAAGCCGAACTGGTCCGCCGGTTCGTTGCCGGTGAACTGGACGCCGCAGGGCGGCCGCTCGGCGTTCGGATCCTCGGTGCCGAAGCCGATCGTGTACACGCGCACGCCGCGGGCGGCGGCCTCCTCCGCTGCCTCCACGGGGACCGGACCGGCGTTGCTGGCGCCATCCGTGAGCAGCACGATGATGGCCGGGGCGTAGGCGCCCCGAGGCACGGACGGCGGGGCGTCACCCGGGATCCCATCGGCCGGGAGCGGTGGCACGCTATCGTCGACCTCGGCGATGGCGTCGATCGATTCCAGGATCGCGCTGCCGATGGCCGTCCGCCGCCCGGTGGTCAGGCTCTCGACGACGTCCAGGAGCACCTCCTGGTCGGTCGTCGGCGCCTGGACGATCTCGGCGAACCCCGCGAAGGCGACGATGCCGATCTGCGTCGTGGAGCCCTGGCGGTCGATGAACGAGGCGGCCGCCTCCTCTGCGGCGAGCAGCCGGTTGGGCGGGATATCCGTCGCGCACATGCTGCGCGATACGTCCATGGCGAGGATGACCGTGGTCCGGCCGGCCGGCACGCTGACGATCTGGACGGGCCGCGCCATCGCCGCGACGAGACTCACCAGCCCCAGGGCGAATAGCGCGAACGGCAGGTGGCGGCGGATGGCCGAGGAGCCCGACACGGCTTCCCGGACAAGCGCGAGGCTGGAGTAGCGCAGTGCCGGCTTGCGGCGGCGCAGCAGCCACATCCGGATCAGGACGAGGACCGGGATCAGCGCGAGGAGCAGGAACGCCCCGGGCGCCAGGACATCCATCACGGCGCCCGACCCAGCCAGGCCATGCTCACGAGGGCACCAAGCACGAGGATGATCACCCCGGCACCGGCGAAGAAGGACGTGACCTCGGTCGCCTCCGGCCGGATCACGAAGCGGGTCTCGATGTCGTCGTAGATCGCCGCGAGCCGCTCCGGATCGGCGGCCGCGTAGTACTCCCCATCGGTGACGTCGGCGATCTGGCGCAACGACGGCTCGTCGAGCCGGCTGTGCACGCGGAAGCCCTCGACCTCCAGCGTCGCGCCCTCCGCGGTCCCCAGGCCGACGGGGAAGATGCGCACGCCACGCTCGGCGGCCGCCATGGCGGCCAGCAGCGGATCCGGATCCTGGTTGTTCTCGCCATCGGTCAACAGCACGATCGCCGCGGAGGCGAAGGTCCCGGGCGACACGACCGGCGGCAGCGGATCCGGGTCGGGCGAGCGGTTCGTGTAGTAGCCGGCCTCCGGATCCCGGTCCGCGGCGGCGATCGCCGTGAGCGACGTCGCGATGCCGCGGGCGACCGACGTGCCCCGCTCCGGGCCGAGACGATCGATCGCGGCGAGGACCTCCGCCTGGTCGGCGGTCGGGACGAGCATCGAGAAGCCGGCATCGCTGAAGGCGACCACGCCGACCAGGATCGACTCCGGCTGGCGCGTGACGAACGCGCGGGCGGCGGCCTTCGACGCCTCCATCCGACTCGGCTCCATGTCCGTGGCGGCCATGCTCCCAGAGACATCGAACGCCAGGATCACCGTCCCCTCGAAACGGGGCACCCCGATCACGCTCTGTGGTCGCGCCAGGGCCAGGACGAGGACCGTCATGCCGGCGAGCAGCAGCGCACCTGGCAGCCGCCGACGGAGCGACCGGCCACGCCCGGATCCGCCTCCGTCGGGCAACGGGGGCCGCAACGCGCCCAGCTCGGCCATCCGTGTGCGACGTCGCCGCTCACGCATCAGGTAGAGCCCGAGCCCGACCGGGATGGCCAGGAGCAGCACGAGCATCGGCGGCCAGAGGAACGACACGGCTACCGCCGTCTCCGCCGGCGTCGCAGCGTCGCCATCCGCACGATCGCCTGGACGAGATCCTCGTCGGTCGACAGGGCGACGGCGTCGACGCCGGCCCGTCGGAAAGCGTCGCGGAGCGTCGATTCGCGGCGTTCGGCCGCCTCCGTGAACCGGCGCCGGAAGCGCTTGTCGTGGGTGTCGACATACAGCTGCTCGCCGGTCTCGGCGTCCTCGATGAGGACCGCGCCCACGTCCGGCAATTCGACCTCCCGGCGGTCGAACAGGCGGACGGCCATCACCTCGTGACGCTGGGTCAGCAGGTTCAGCGGGCGCTCCCAGCCCGGTGCACTGATGAAGTCCGAGATGACGAACACCAGCGAACGCCGCTTGATCGTGTGCTGGCCGGCCTCGAGGAGCGAGGCGAGGTCGGTGAACGGCGCCGACGGCAGGCGCGGCTGGTCGAGCAGGTCGTTGATCAGCCGCAGGACGTGGACGCGTCCGCCACGCGCGGGGATGGTCCGGTCGACCTCCCGGCCGTAGAAGATGGCGCCGACCCGGTTCCCGCGCCGCGTCAGCAGGCGCGCCAGCGACGACACGAAGTCGACCAGGACGCTGCGCTTCAGCCGCTCGCTGTCGACCGTCCCGAAGTCGACCGACGGGCTGAGGTCGAGCAGGAACCAGGCCGTCACCTCGCGGTCCTCGACGTACTCGCGCACGTACGGCGTCGACGTCCGGGCCGTGACGTTCCAGTCGATGTAGCGGACGTCATCGCCCCACTGGTACTCGCGCAGGTCGGCGAAGTCGAGACCGCTGCCGTGGAACAGCGTCCGGTAGTCGCCCTGCAGGAGGCCGTCGAGCCGCCGCACGACCTGCCAGTCGAGGCGCTGGAGGATGCGCTCAGGCGCTGACGCTGCCATGGTCGCGGAGCGGGACGACGGGGACCGGGATGCGGTCGATGATCGTGTCGAGCAGGTCGTCGCTGCTGACGTCGTCGGAGAGCGCCTCGAACGACAGCACCAGTCGATGGCGGAGGACGTCGAGCGCCATGTCCAGGACGTCCTGGGGCAGGGCATAGTCGCGACCGCGGACGAACGCCAGCGCCCGCGCCGTAAGGATCAGGTTGATCGATGCGCGCGGGCTGGCGCCGAACGTGATGTAGCGGCTCAGCTCCCCGAGGCCGTGCGCCTCGGGTTCGCGGGTGGCGGTGGCCAGCCGGACGGCGTACTCCAGCAGGGCCGGGTCGACGAACACGCGGTCGGCGGCGCGTTGCATCTCGAGCAGCGCGTCCGTGGAGAGCACCTGGTGGGGCGCCGGGATGGGCCCCGTCATCCGCTCGACGATCACGAACTCCTCGGTCGGGCTGGGATAGCCCACGAGGACCTTCATCATGAAGCGGTCGATCTGCGCTTCCGGGAGCGCGTACGTCCCCTCGGTCTCGATCGGGTTCTGGGTGGCCAGGACCAGGAACGGGTCGGGCACCCGGAACGACTCCTTGCCGATCGTGACCTGGCGTTCCTGCATGACCTCGAGGAGCGCGCTCTGGACCTTGGCCGGCGCGCGATTGATCTCGTCGGCAAGCAGCAGGTTCGCGAAGACCGGACCCAGCGTCGTCCCGAAGTCGCCCGTCTTCTGGTTGTAGATCCGCGTTCCCACGAGGTCCGCCGGGACGAGGTCGGGGGTGAACTGGATGCGTTTGAACTCCCCGCCCATGGCCTCCGCCAGCGTCCGAATGGCCATCGTCTTGGCGAGGCCGGGGACGCCTTCGACGAGGATGTGCCCGCGCGCGAGGAGCGCCACGATCAGGCGCTCGAGCAGGTGGTCCTGCCCGACGATGACCCTCTTGACCTCGTACAGCAACCGCTCCATCGGGGCCGCTCCGTCCTGGCTGGTCGACTGGTCCACGCGTCCCGTCCCTTCGCTGCGGCTGGTTCTACGGCGGCTAGTAGGGCGGCAGGCCGGCGGCACCGCCGGCGACGTTGATCGGGACGGCGAGGCCGACACCGATGAACACCTCGTCGTCGGTCGGGTTGAGCAGGGCCGCGACGATCCCGATGACGTGCCCCTCTCGATCGAGTAACGGTCCACCGGAGTTGCCTGGATTGACCGCAGCGTCGATCTGGATCAGCCCGCGCAACACCACGCCACTGTCCTCCAGGCGGAATGACCGGTCGAGGCCCGAGATGACGCCCTCGCTCATCGATCCGGCGAGGCCGAACGGGCTGCCCACGGCATAGGCCTCGCTGCCCTCGCGGACGCCACGCGGATCGCCGAGGGTGGCGGGGACGATCTCCGCCGGCGACTGGACCGCCCGCAGGACGGCGATGTCGTTGTCGCGATCGCGCGTGACGATGTCGGCCGGCGAACGGGTGCCGTCCGCGAAGGTCACCGTGATTGCGGTCGCGTCGGCCACGACATGCAGGCTCGTGAGGATGTCGCCGGCGAGGTTGACGACGACGCCGCTCCCGACACCCTCGTCCGGGTCCGCTGCACCGCCCGGGTTCGGCCGCTCGATCTCGACGTGCACGATGGACGGCCGGACCGCCTGGTAGACGAGTTCCGAGAATGCCGGCGCCGGCGTCACCGACGCGAGCGCCTCGCCGATGCGGGCATCGACATCGTCGCGAGTGAGCGCGGGTCTGCCGGGGACGAGGGCTTGGAGGACGAGGACGGCCCCGAGCGTAGCCGCTGCTCCGACGACGTACGGGGTCCACCGGGAGAACCGGCGTGGCCCTCGAACGGTTCCTTCCTGGGGGTCCCCACTCATGGCGTCACCCGTGTGGCGTGCGTCGCAGTCTAGCGCGCGCCGGTCCGACTGCCCCGCCGCCGCTCCGGGGCCGCGCGGCGGTCCGCTGCCACGGGCCGGTCAGGCACGGGTGGGACCGTCGCGCGGAGCGCCACGGTCCTAGGTTCGGACTTCGGCGATCCCCTCACGTGCGATCGAGTTCGACGCATCCAGATGTGCGTCGTCATCGACCGCCACGCGGAGCCGATAGACGAGCTCGCCGCCGAGCCACGCCGTGAAGAGGGCGAGGACCGCACCGAGTACGCCGAGGATCAGCGGCAGGCTGTTCGGCAGGTACTGCGGGTCGCCCCAGCGCGAGGCCAGGCTTAGGAGGAACAGGCCCGTCACCACGACGTTGCCGGCGCCGTGAAGCGCGCCGATCCGCCGAGCTCGCGTCTCCTTCGGGATCTTCATCCAGTCCAGCAACCCGAAGACGGCCGCCAGCAGGCCGCCGACAACTCCGGCGATCAAGGCGTAGTACGAGAACGTGGCCAGATCGGCGTTGCCCGACAGGGCATACAGGACGTCGAAGAGCACGGCCGTCGCCAGCAGCCCGAGCGGGAACACGATCAGCATCGGATGGATCGGGTGACCCAGCAACTTCACACGACTTTCCATGCGCTCACTCTCCGCCTGCGCAGCCGCTCGTTCCAAGCCCCGCGTCCCCTGCAGGCTTTCAATGGTCTGCCAACCGTTGGATGCCGTTCCACCGCTCCCCGGTACCAATCGGCCATGGCGGACTGGCACCCGACCTCCGTACGGTGCGGCGCAGCACCGTGACATCCCTCGACCTTCGCGCCGCCGTCGCCTCGGCTGGCCGCCT
>DATBMM010000306.1:0-5545 GCA_036554825.1 Candidatus Limnocylindrales bacterium | reverse complement strand
CGCCGAAGGCGACCATCGAGGCGACCACCGACAAGGACGGCAGCGCGACCCTGCCGGGCTACACGGGTACGCGGCTGTTCGTCAGCATCCGTCCCCTCGGCGAGGACGAGGAGGGTCCCGACGTCGCGCCCTCCAAGTTGGACAGCCTGCTCCAGGTGCCGAACGACACCGTCGTCCGGACCGTGCGCGTGCCAGTCCCGCCGGGAAACGAATCGGGGCGTGACGGAGCCTTCACCATGCTCGGGCTGAGCGACATCCGGAAGGACGGCGCGCCATCCACGTCCCGCTGGTCGTTGCGGGTCGTGCCGATCAACGATTGGGGCGAAGTCGGGTTCCCGGTCGTGCGGACCATCACCCGCGACGCCGTCGGCCCGACGCTGAACCTGGAGACGCCGTTCACCAACCCGGTCTGGCCGTTCCTCGCCCATCTGTCAGGTCGCGCGGAACCGGGTTCCGCGGTCACGCTCGACGGCAGCGGCCCGCTCGAGGTCGACGAGGCGGGCCGGTTCACCGTCGTGACCCGCCTCGCCCCGTGGCCGCAGACGGTCCGCTTGACGGCGACGGACGTCTCGGGGAACACGTCGGTCGGCGAGTTCTCGGTGGTGGGCGGCGTCGACTACCGGCAGTTCCCGTGGGCGCTCATCGTGGCGCTCACGCTCCTGGGGCTCGTCGCGGTGCGCGGGCTGTCCTCGGCCGGACGGGCCCGGGGCGGTGGGGTCGAGGCGACCTCGTGGTCGCTCGGCGTCCTGGACGACGCGGCTCGACCGGAGATCGAGGAGCTGCCGCCGGGCAGCGGGCTCGCCCCGCGCTGAGCGGCCCCGCAGCGACGTCCGCTAGCGCTCTCGGGCGCGGCGCTTCGCGTCGTGCAGCCGGGTGAGCGTGTCGGCGGTCGGCGGGGCGGGTTCGACGGGCGGCCGCGGAGCCGCCGGCGCGGGCGCTGGTGTTGGGGGAGCGGGCGGGGTCGCGGCGGCCGGCGCCGGCGCGGCCGGCGCCGACGCCGCTACCTGCCGAGCGACTGGCGTCGTGGTGGTCGCCGCCGACGGCTCGGCCACCGCGCCGGCCGTCGCCGGAGCGGGAGCATCGGAGGCCCGACGCAGCGCTGCCCGCGTCTCCGCCGACGTGGCCCTCGCCCGCGTCGCCAGCAGGCTTTCAGCCGTGGCCGTCCGGACTGCCGTGCGGCGCCGCCGGCCAGGCAAGGCCCGGATCCAGGCGCCCGCCGCAGCGAACTCCCGACGTCCGATCGACACTCGCCGCAGCGCGATGTCGAGCGGCCACAGGATCAACGCGAGGACCAGCAACAGCGGCCAAAGATCGGTCGAGCGTGACGTCGTGCGCACGTCGTGGACCCACGGGTCGAGCGGCGTCTCGATCTCCTTGCCACCGGTCGGGCCGCGCAGTGACGTCAGGAGCGGCTCGTTCGTGCCGAGCAGGCGGTACTCGGCGGGTGTCGGCGCGACCAGACCCACCGTGCGCCCCAGCGGCGTCGAGCCCGGCCGTGTCTGGGTGATGCGCACGCCATACGCGCCCGACTCGAGCTCGCCGAGCGGGACCTCGTACACCCCCGGGGCGACCTGGACGAGGTCGACCTCGGCGGGCGTGAAGTCCGGCCCCACGACGACGGCCGACGTCGAGTAGAAGTCGCGCGGCGAGCCATCGGCCTCGACGCTCTCGACGTGCAGGGTGGTCCGGCCTCCCCGCGTATCGAAGGCCGCCTCGATGCCACCGGTCTCCTCGCCCGGGAACGTCCACGACACCAGCTGGCTGAAGAACCGGGAGAAGCCGGTCCAGCCGAGCCAGTCGCGGGCCCAGCGCCCCGTCGAGTCCGACGTCCACGCCACCGACCGCCCGAGACCGTACTGCCATTGCGCGAGCAGCGGGTCGTCGCGCGAAGTCACGAGGACGGTCTGGGCCGCCGGCTTGGCGGTGGTCCCGTTGTAGCCGCGAAGGCGAGGCAGTCCCTGGTCGAGGCCGCGGAGGATCGGCGAGGACGAGGTCAGGATCGGGAAGAACGGCTCCTCCACGATCTGCTGGCCGGAGACCTGCTGGGTCTCCTTGAGGAAGATGTCGGGGATGCTGCTCGGGTTGACCGCGTCGTAGAACCGGCCGCCCCCCTGGGTCGCGAGGCCCTGCAGGAACGGGTTCGAGCCACCGCCCGCGCCGACGGTCGAGAGGGTGATCCCGGCGGCCTTCATCCGCTTGATGATCTCGTCGTACTGACCCGAGCTCGACCAACCGTCCGTCAGCAGGATGATGTGGCGCCGGGTCGCCGTCGCGCCCTCGAGCGACTCGACCGCCTGCTCGAGGCCGGCGAAGATGTTCGTCTGGCCGAGCGGCGCGATCGACGAGACCTTCCCCTGCAGGTCGTCGACGCCGCCGAGCGGCTGGGTGCGCACGACCCAATGCGCCTGCTCGTTGAACGCCACCACGCCGAGCTCATCACGCTCGGTGAGGGCCGCCGCCGCGCGCAGGATCGCCTCCTTGCCGATGTCGACCTTGCGGACGCCGCCCATCCCGGTCCCGCCGCCCGCCCCGCCGTTGAACGAGTTGCAGTGGCAGGCGTCCATCGAGCCCGATTGGTCGATGACCACGACGAGGGCGATGTCCGGCTGCTTCTGGCGATCGCGCACGCCCATATCGACCGGCAGGGTCTCCTCGAGCGGCGTCTTCTGGTAGCCGCCTGCGCCGTACGAGTCGGGACCGCCGATCATGACCAGGCCCTTGCCGATGTCGCGGACGAAGACCTGGAGCGCCCCGAGCTGGCGGTCCGACAGGCGGGTGCGCGGCACGTCGACCAGGACGATGCTGTCGTACGTGGCGAGGTCGGCGAAGTCGGTCGGCAGCGCCTCGGGAACGATGACGTCGACGTCCTGGCGTTGCGTCTGCAGTGCCGCGACGAGCTCGTCCGCCACCGCGTCGTCGCCGGCCAGGACGAGCGTCCGCGGCTCGCCCTTGACGATCGTCACCGAGTCGGCACGGTCGTTCTGGCTGAACGTGTCCTGGGCGGCTTCGACGACCACGCGGAACGTGTGGAGGCCGGCCACCTCGGCCTCGACGTCGAAGGTGACCCGGGTCACCCCTTCGTCGAGGGTCACGCGCTCGGTCGCCACGTTCTCACCGCTCGCGAAGAGCCGGACCGTGGCCGGTTGCCGGACCGACGAGCGGATGTCGGCAGAGACCTCGATCGACTCGCCGAGGTTGGCGGTGGACGGCGTGAGGACCCGTTCGACGAGCACCTCGTCACCCGGCCCCAGACCGATCGTCCGGGTCTCGATCCGGATGTCCCGTGTCGCGGCGAGGGCGGCCTCGGCCTGGCCGCCGCCGGTCGTGTCGTTGCCGTCGGACAGCAGGACGATCCGCTTCTGGGCGTCGTCGGGGAACAGGGCCGTGGCCAGCCGGAGCGCGCCGCCGATGTCGGTGGCGGACGTCACCGGCGTCGACGCCAGTCGCTCCAGCTCGATCAGCTCCGATGGCAGTCGCTCGACGAGGGCTTGCTTGCCGAAGGCCACGATCCCGGCGACATCGCCGTCCGGTCGCTCGGCCAGCGTCTCGCGCAGGAACGCGAGCGCGTCCTCGCGGCCGGCATTGCCGACCGAATCGGACATGTCGACGACGAACACGGTCGCCAGGCGATCGACCGGCAGCACGAGCCGGAAGCCGGCGAGGGCGAGGACCAGAGCCGTCAGCAGCACGGTCCGCACCACGAGGGCGACGCGGCGACGACCGACCCCCACCCGACGGCGTGCGGTGAGGTAGAGCGCGGCGGTGAGCGCCAGCAGCGGGACCAGCAGCAGCAGCGCCAGCGGGGAGTCGAAGCTGATGCCCATCAGGCCCGCGACCCCACTCGGCGCCCGAACCGGTCGCCCAGCGTCCGACGAAGCCGGATGACGCCGTCGCGATGGAACAGCGCCCACTCGGCGCAGAGCACGGCGAGGATCAGCAGCACGATGGGGACCCACAGCTCATCGCGCGTGGTCGGACGTTCCGTGACCGGAGTTCCCGGCGTCCCGCTGGCCCCGGGCTGCGGTGACGCGCCGCCGCCGGCCGTCCCGAGCGACTCGACGATCGATGCGCTGCCCGGAGCGATCGTCGATTCGTCGACGTCGAAGAGATCCACAACGAACCGGACGGGGGCCATCGGGTCGTCAGCGGGTACGAGTCCCGTCGGCCCCGGTGATGCACCGGATGGAGGCGGCGTCGCGGACGTGGCCGCGGAGGGGGCGCGGCTCGGGGGAGCCGTGACGCTCGGCCGGGGCGCGGCGTCCGGATCAGGGATCGGCGTGACGGTGTACACGCCCGGTCGGTCGGTCGACGCGAAGGTGACCGTCGAGCCGGCGCTCCCCGTGGAGGTCGGCACGAGGCGTGTCGACGCCCCGTCCGGTTCGACGACCGTCAGCCCGATCGCGCCAGCCGGGATGTACAGCTCGACGGGCGTGCCCGGCGCGACGGCCTCGCTGGGCGCCGTCGACGACCCGAGCAGCTCTCCGGTCAGGTTGGCCAGCAGGATGGGGAAGGCGACCTGCAGCGGCAGATCCGACCGCCGCGGCTCGAACGCGAGGACCGCGGTGTTGATACCGTCCCGCCGGCCCGCATACAGCAACGGCGCGCCCCGCGGGCCTGGGATGATCGTCCGCGCCCAGGTCGGCGCACTGAGCCGCACCGCCTGCGAGATGTGGGTCGTCGACAGGTCGACGTAGCGCAGGACGGGCTCGTCCGGGTCGAGCGTGCCGATGCCCGGGTCTCGCAGGGTCCCGGTGACGTCGCCCAGCGGGCCGCTGCGTGGTGGGGCGATGGCCAGCACCGGCGAGTCGGGCAGGGTCGTCGGCAGGAAGCTCTCGAAGATGACCAGGTCCCAGGGCCGGCCATCGGTGCGCTCGGTCGCCGGCCCGTATTCCGCGGGCGTGACCCCGAACAGCTCGACATCGGGCAGGAAGCCAAGGGCAGTCTCGAGGTACGGGTCGCCCTCGCCGACGACGAGGATCAGGCGCCTTCGGTCGGGCGGGATGATCGCCCAGGCGCGGTCGTCGACGGCCAGCTGATCGGGCGGCGTCGTGACGGCCGGATCGGCGCCGACGAGCCGGACCTCGACCGTGCCGACGGATCGCGGCAGGTCGTCGATGATCACGTCGGTACGGGCCTGGGGGTCGAGGTCGACGTCCCGAACCTCCAGCAATCGGTCGTCTCCCCATAGCTCGAGGCGCCGGCTCGCAGCGGCGAGGTCGAGGTTCGCGACGCTCACGAACACGGATCGCGTCACGGCCGACGGCGACGTCCGCACCGCGAGTGCGACGATCGCCTGGTTCTTGCGCTCGCGGCCCACCGACAGCACCTTGACCGGCGCCGCCACGCGGCCCGTCGGCCGGCTGGCCAGGGCGGCGTCGGTAGCGACGAGGACCTGCGCTTCACCCGAGCGCTTGGCCAGCTTCGACGCGAGCTCGAGCGCATCGCCGAGGTCGCCGCGGCTCTGGCTGACCTGGATGGACTCGATCGCCTGCCGGACGCGGACCAGGTCGCTCGACTCGTTGACGACGATGCGTGCGGTGCGGTC
>DATBMM010000245.1:0-2150 GCA_036554825.1 Candidatus Limnocylindrales bacterium | reverse complement strand
AACCTCATCGTCCAGGGCTTCCTCGAGGTCTTCACCAAGGAACTGCCGATGGAGTACGCCATCGAGTTCAACCGGCTCGTGAAGATGGAGATGGAAGGGTCCCTGGGTTGACGGCCCCGGCCACCAGGCCCCGGCCCGCGCGGCGGGCCATCGATGAGCTCTCTCTGCCGGTCGACGAGTCCCTGCTCGAGCGTCTTGCCGCCGATGAGCCGGCTTGGCTGACTGCCGATCGCCGCGCGGCGTTCCACGCGTGGTCGCGCCTCCCGGGCGAGTCGAACCTCCTCTACACGCCGTATATCGACCTGCGCGCAGCGCAGCTCGAGGCTGCGACGGTCGTCGTCGGGACCCCGACCGGATCGACGGATGGGCGTCCGTTGCCCGCCGATGCAGACGGCCTCATCGAGATCAGCGAGGGTCGGGTCGCGGCGCTCGGCCTGTCGAACGGCGCGGCCGCGGCAGGGGTCACCCTGCGCGCCCTCGGCGATGACCTCGAGGCGGTCCGCGACCCGCTGACCGCTGCCAAGGCGATCGCCGACGACGATAGGTTCGCGCAGCTGACCCGGGCCCTCTGGAGCCAGGGTGTGCTGGTCGACGTCCCGGCCGGCGTCACGTTGACCAGGCCGATCGTCGTGCGCTGGGCACTGGGAGCCCCGGACCGGGCGTTGTTCGCGCGGACGCTCGTGCGCCTCGGGGACGGCGCCTCGGCGTCGGTCGTCGAGGAGTTCGTGCCGAACCCGGACGCCGCCACGACCACCGGCCAGTCCCTCTTCGGCGGGACGATGGAAGTGTCGCTCGGCGCGGGGGCGTCCCTCCAGGTCGCGAGCCTCCAGGAGCTGCCCGAGAACGTCGTCGCCTTCCAGCATCGGACGGCGCGGATCGGAGAGGGCGCAGCCCTCCAGTGGGCGCTCGCCCAGCTCGGCGGCCGGCTCGTCCGCACGCGGGTCGACAATGACCTGGTCGGCGACCGAAGCTCGGTCCGGCAGGTCGAGATCGTCTTCGGCTCGGACGAGCAGCTGTTCGACCTGACCTCGTACACCAATCACATCGGCAAGGACACGACCGGCGACCTCTTGTCGAAGGCGGCGCTGCTCGAGAAGTCGCGGACCTACCTCAAGGGCCTCATCACGATCGAGCGGTCGGCCAACGGGACGGACAGCTTTCTCGGCGAATTCGGCATGAACCTGTCGAAGTCGGCCCGGTCGGTGGCCATCCCCAGTCTCGAGATCGATCAGCCGGATTGCCGGCGAGCCGCGCACTCGAGCTCGGTCGGTCCGATCGACGAGACGCAACTTTTCTACCTCGAATCGCGCGGCATCCCGCCCGAGGAGGCGCGCAAGTTCATCGTGCTCGGCTTCCTCGAGCCGGTCGTGGCGCGCGTCCCCCTCGCATCGGCGCAGGACCGCCTGCGCGAGCTGCTCGAGGAGAAGTGGATCGCCGGCACCGACGGCGTCAGCGGCGAGGCCGCCGCCTGATGCCTCCACAACCTCCGTCGCGCCGGCCCCGGGTGGGCGGGGCAGGCCGATGAGACGGATCGACCTCGTCGGCACGGACGACATCGCCGACGGCGAGATGCAGATGGTCTGGGTGGACGGCACCGACCAAGTCCTGGTGATCAACCAGGCGGGCGAATTCACCGCGGTCCAGGGCGTCTGCTCGCACGAGTACTTCGAGCTCGACAAGGGCTTCCTGACCAACGGGACGCTGACCTGTGCCCTGCACCTGTCGCGCTTCGACCTGTCGAGCGGGGAGCCGCTCGACCCACCCGCCGAGGCACCGCTGGCCGTCTATCCCGTGGTCGTCGAGGACGGCCGCGTGCTGATCGAGGTGCCGGACGGCCCGCTCGCGGTGAGCGAGTCGTAGCCGGGCTAACCGGCCGGCTCGAGCGTCAGCGTGGCCACCGTCGCGGCGTCGATGGCGGCCGGCGTGAATGGCAACGGCAGCGTGCCACCAGTCCGCCACGCGTCGATCTGATCGGTGTAGTGCCGATCGAACGGCTGGCCTGACTGGCCGGTCGTGATGACGATCCGTGCGCCATCGAGGTCGGACATGTCGATCGTGAGCCGGTACGACGGGAGGTTCGTGACGGTGAAGAGTCGGTCGATGCCGACGGGCTCGAACTCGGGATCCTGCGGGTCGGGATAGGCGCGCCC
>DATBMM010000235.1:0-4537 GCA_036554825.1 Candidatus Limnocylindrales bacterium | reverse complement strand
CAGCGGCTGCAGGTCGAGCGCGACCTCCTTGCCGGTGTTGGGCAGGCGGCGTCCGGGCAGGCTGCCGGTGCGGAGCGTGAGCCGTCGGTCGCTGAGCGGCTCGTCGCGCTGGGGACGGCGGCGCTGATCGCGACCGACGCGGCGCTGCTCGCCGCCGATCGCCTCCGCTCGCGCCCTAAGCGCTGACGGCCGCCGGGCCGAAGACGCCCGCGATGAGGCCGATCACGAAGATCAGGTAGCCGAGGTAGAACACGCCACCGACGAGGAGGTGGCGAGCCGACAGCCCACCGCGTCGCTGGGCGGGCAGGAAGATGACCGCCGTCGCGATGAGCGCGATCGCCGCCGACGCGAACGCCGTGTACGAGCCCTCGCGGACCACCCAGGTGTCCGCGGCCAGCACCAGGCCGAACACCGTCGGGATGGCGGACTGGAACACCATCGCGCCCGTGATGTTGCCGAGGGCGAGCGTGTCCTTGTTCTGGCGCACCCAGATGATCGAGTTGAACTTCTCGGGCAGCTCGGTGGCGATCGGGGCGATGACCAGCGCGAGCAGGACCTCGCTGACGCCGAGCGCGTGGGCGACGTTATTGACGGATTCGATGAAGAACACGGCCCCGACGATGATCAGCCCCAACGCGGCGAGCACCTGGGCCGTGATGACGCGCAGCCGCGGGTCGCTCGGATCCAGCCGGTGCGCCCCGGAGTCGAGCCGGTGCATGCGCAGCGGGGCGAGCTCCTCGTCGTGGTCGCCGGCCTCCCCCGACAGGTGGCCCTTCACGTACCACGCATACAGGCCGACGAGGATGACCGCGACGATCCAGCGGCCGGCCGACAGCTCCGCAGGGATGAACGCGGCGCCGACGGCGAGCCCGTAGCCGATGAAGAAGTAGCGCAGGTCGTGGGCCAGCACGCCGGTGTCGACGGACAGGGCGGTGCCCGTCGCCCGTCTGGCGCGGAACGCGAGCACCCCGAGGCCCGTCACGAACATCGCCAGCGTCGAGAGCATGAACGGCGCCCCGAGGATCGCGCCGACGCCGACCTCGTGCGATCCCTCGGCCGTGGCGAAGACGATGGCGATGATCGGGATGAGCGTCTCGGGTAGCGCCGTCCCGACGGCGGCCAGGACCGACCCGACGGCGCCCTCGCCGAGGCCGAGCTTGCGGCCCAACCACTCGATGCCATTGGTGAACAGCTCGGCACCGAACAGGATGACGACGAGGCTGACAAGCAGGATCAGGACATCGTTCATCGACGATGCCGGTGGGACGTGGGGATCATCCCTCCGAGGATGGCATACCCGGACCGGACCCGTCAGGATCGCGCCGTCGTCCGGCCCAGGCCACGAGCGGGAGGGTGAGCATCGGCGCCTCGAGGGCCGAGTAGAGCGGGCCGGCCCCGCGCGAGTGCACGACCGTCGTGAGCCAGTCTGCCCACATCGCGCCGAAGGGCAGGCATAGCGCGACGAACAGCGCGAACCCGACCCACCAGGAACGTTGCCGGATGCCGAACAGGGCGAACGGGAACAGGCTCGGCTTGAGGAGGGCGAACGGCGCCCCGCCGCGCCACACGATCGCCACCGCCATCGCGGCGATACACCAGATCACCGGGTTCCCCGTCCAGATCTTCAGGGGCGTCGTCGGCCACGCGAGGCACAGCGCCATGAGCGGCCAGACCGCGGGCCGAGGGGCGACGCGTCGGATGGCCCAGCCCGTGATCAGCGCCGGGACCGCGTACCACGCCACCAGCGCGAGCGTGTCCGGGAGGGTCGCGGCCGGTGCGAACAGCCACAGCCCGACCGGGGGATACAGGATGTCGCCGTGCGCCACCTCGTACGGGCCGGCGAGCTGCCGTGGGTCGTAGAACGGGCCGCCGGCCAGCCATCGATCGGCGGCGGTGAGGTAGAGCTGGACGTCCTTGGCGAATGGCTGGTCGAGCGGGGCTCGGCTGAGCACCACGAACAGGACCGGCAGCAGGATGGTCGCGATCGACAGGGCGAGCGCGACGGAGCGCCGATCGATGACGGCGACGAGATCTTCGCGCGTCATGCGAGGCGACCGCGGGGCTCACCGGCGGTCTCCGGGCTTATGGCGCCCTCGACCTCTGCGAGCCTGCGGCGCAGGAACGCTCCCTCGGCCTGGTTCGTCGTCAGCGCAAGCCCCCGCCGGTAGGCGGAGGCCGCCTCCGACCACCGCCCGAGACGTCGCAGCAGGTCGGCGCGCGACGTGTGGAGGTAGGGGTAGCCGTCGAGGACGCCATCCGAGGCAAGCCCATCCATGAGGGCGAGGCCGACCGCCGGACCATCCGCCATCGCGACCGCGACGGCCAGATTCAGCTCCACGACAGGTGATGGCTCGATGGCGACGAGCCGGCGATACAGTCGGACGATCTGCGGCCAGTCCGTGCCCGTCCACGAGGCCGCCTCGTCGTGGAGCGCGGCGATCGCGGCCTGGATCTGGTACGGGCCCGGCCGGCGCAGCGCCAGGGCGCGCTCGACGAGCGCTCGGCCCTCGGCGATCCGTTCCGCATCCCACCGGGCGCGGTCCTGGTCCTCGAGCAGGACGATGTCGCCGACCTCGTCGGTCCGAGCCTCGCGACGGGCATCGTGCAACAGCATCAGCGCCAGCAGCCCGGCCGCCTCGGGTTCATCGGGGAGCAGCGAGACCACGACCCGCGCCAGACGGATCGCCTCAGTACTCAGCTCGCGACGGACGAGCGCGTCGCCGGTCGACGCCGCGTACCCCTCGTTGAACACGAGGTAGAGCACCTTGAGCACGCCGTCGAGGCGCTCGGGCAACAGGTCGCGCGGGGGGACCCGATACGGGATCCCGGCGTCGCGGATCTTGCGTTTGGCGCGCACGAGACGCTGTGCGAGCGTCGGCTCGGGGACCAGGAATGCCCGGGCGATCTCCGGCGTCGTCAGGCCGCCCAGCGTGCGCAGGGTCAATGCGACCCGCCCGTCGAGCGGCAACGCCGGGTGACAGCACGTGAAGATCAATCGCAGTCGATCGTCCGGGATCGCCATCTCGGTATCGGACGGACCGACCGGCTCGAGTGCCGCCAGCTCCGCCTCGATCGTGGCGTCCCGGGCGAGCTCCTCGGTCTTGTCACGCAGCCGGCGACGCCGGCGCAGGCGGTCGATCGCCCGGTTCCGGGCGGTCGTCGTGATCCACGCGCCGGGATTGGCGGGGACGCCCCGGTCGGGCCAGATCTCGAGGGCCGCGATGAAGGCGTCCTGGACCGCCTCCTCGGCGAGGTCGAAGTCGCCGAGGACGCGGATCAGGGTCGCGACCGCCCGTCCCTGCTCCTCGCGGAACAGGCGGTCGACGACGTCGTGGGTGGCGGTGTCGCTCGAGCTCAGCCGGCCGTCGCTCCCGCGCGCTCGACGGCACGATCGGCGTAGTCGGCCTCGAATTCGACGACCGGCCGGACTTCGATCGCAGCGCCGTACTTCAGGCCCGGGCAGGCCTTGCCCAGCTCGAGCGCCTCGTCCAGGTCGGCTGCCTCGACGATGTAGAAGCCGCCGAGTCCCTCCTTGGTCTCGGCGAATGGGCCGTCCGTCGTCGTGACACCGCCGGACTGGCTGGCCCTGATCGTGGTCGCCGTCGGATTCGGCTGCAGGGCCTCGCCCGCCTGGAAGGCGCCGCGGTCGCGCAGCATCTTCGAGTACCCGAAGTACTCGTCCATCACGGCCTGGATGACGTCGTCGGGGGGTGCCTCGCTGGACGGATTCGCGGTGTTCTCGTCGTAGATCAGGATCGCGTACTTCATGTCGATTGCCTCCTGCCGCTCGGCCACGTCGACGGTGGCCCTCACCCTCACGACGAACGACCGACGCCCGAATCGACATGGTCGCGACCGGTCGCGGCATCATGCGTCCGGGTGACCTCCGTGTCGAGGGTATCGTGTCAGTCATGGCGACGCCCAAGGAGATCCTCGAGATCGGCGGCCGAGAGGTCACGATCTCCAACCCGCAGAAGACGTACTTCCCAGACGCCGGCTACACCAAGCTCGATCTGGTCCAGTACTACCTGGCCGTCGCCGAGGGGGCGTTGACGGGCGTGCGCGGGCGGCCGATGGCGCTCAAGCGCTTCGTCGACGGCATCACCAAGGAGCCGTTCTTCCAGAAGCGGGCGCCGGACAACACGCCGGATTGGATCCGGACCGCGGAGCTCACGTTCCCGTCGGGCCGCACGGCGGACGAGATCGTGGTCGACGACGCCGCCGGCCTGGCCTGGGTCGTCAACCTCGGCTGCATCGACCTCAACCCGCACCCGGTCCGCGCGGACGATCTCGACCATCCCGATGAGCTGCGCATCGACCTTGACCCGGTCCCGGGCATCGAGTGGCCGCAGATCCGCGACGTCGCGATGACCGTGCGCGACGCGCTGGCCGACGTCGGGCTGGTCGGCTGGCCCAAGACGTCGGGCTCGCGCGGCATCCACGTCAACGTGCGGATCGAGCCACGCTGGACATACCCGGAGGTCCGCCGCGCGGCGCTGGCACTGGCACGGGACGTCGAGGCGCGCATGCCCGGCAG
>DATBMM010000105.1:0-4033 GCA_036554825.1 Candidatus Limnocylindrales bacterium | reverse complement strand
GCGCAGCTCGTACAGGATCTCGTCCATCTCGAACGCCGCGGTGATGGTCTCGATGAGCACCGTCGCCCGGATCGAGCCACGCGGCACCCCGAGGCGCTCCTGGACCCACACGAACACCTCGTTCCAGAGGCGGGCCTCGTGATGCGATTCGAGCTTGGGCAGGTACAGGTACGGACCTGAGCCGCGCCGCACGCGTTCGGCCGCGTTGTGGAACAGGTACAGGCCGGCGTCGAAGAGTGACGCGGACATCGGCGTGCCATCGACCAGCACGTGTGACTCCACCAGATGCCAGCCGCGCGGGCGGACGACGAGCTGGGCGATCGGCTCGTCCAGCCGGTAGGACTTGCCCTCCGGCGACTCGAACGTCAGCGTGCCGCGGACCGCGTCCATCAAGGCCGCCTGGCCGCCGACCACATTCGACCACGTCGGCGACAGCGCGTCCTCCAGATCGGCCATGAAGACCCGGGCACCCGAGTTCAGCGCGTTGATCATCATCTTGGGCTCGGCCGGGCCGGTGATCTCGACCCGCCGGTCATCGAAGTCGGGAGGCGTCGGGGCGACGGTCCAGGCCGACTCGCGGATCTCGCGCGTCCCGACGGGGAAGTCGAGCTGGGCGCCCGCGTCGAGCTCGGCCTGACGCTCCTGGCGGCGATGCAGCAGGTCGATCCGGACCTGGCCGAACCGTCGCTGCAGGTCGGCCAGGAACGCGATCGCGTCGTCGGTGAGGACGCGTTCGCTGCCGTCGACCGGCGGCCCCGTCACGACGACCCCGTCCGGTGGCATCAGGCGATCTCCGAGCGGCGGACCGTCGCCTCGATAAGGCCGTGTGGCTCGCTCGTCGCGACGTACACGAGCCGGTCGTTGTCGATGCCGAACCGGTCGAGGTCGACCGTCCAGTGATGGAGGTTCGGCAGGACCATGCGGACCTCGTCAAGCTCCTCGTGCCGTTCCAGCATCGCCTTGGCCATGATCCAGATCGAGGTCTGGACGCTCGGGCTGTCGTGGTCGGCGAAGACCTCCAGTAACGTGGTCCGCACCGCCGTCCAGGTCGCATCGAAATCGATATCCGGGGCGCCGTACGACCAGATCGCGGTGACCTTGGTCGCCATGAGGCGGTCGTCGGTCTCGGCGAGGGTCGTGAACCGGTCGCGCGGGAAACCGGTGAACGCCGACCGCGTCGTCTTCATCACCACCAGGTCCTCGATGCCGGCCTCGACCACGACCCCGTCGCGTCCCGCGGCGACCGTGGCGACACGCGTCCCCTCCCCGCCCCTGACGAACGCGTCGGGTGCCGGGTGACCGCCGACGTCGATCGGGCGCCAGCCGTGCTCCCGGACGTTGACGATCGCGCGGTCGACCTGGTCGTACTGGAGGAAGTGGCGCCCGAGGGCGGTCGCGTAGGCCTCGATCGACCCGGTCAGGTGGTCGACGGCGAGCGCATACGCGGTGTTCTTCATCGTGTCGGTGGCGACCACGAGCGAGTTGTCGCCGTCGGTGTGGGCCGCCGTGAAGTCGCCCTCGAGGGCGACGGCGACGGTCAGGTCCCGCAGTCGGTGCGGCGTGGTGTCGCGGCCGACGCGCACGAGCCGGATGGCAGCCTTGCCGTAGCGGTTGGCGCCAAGCTCGATCATCGCGAGCTCAGCTTGCCATGGCGGTCGATGGCGATGTCGATGACCGCGTCGAGCGCGCGGTGCAGCTCGCTCGTCCGGTCAGCCTCGACCGCGGCGGCGATGCCGGGGAGGAGGCTTTCGCGGGGGCGGCCGGCCACGAACACGCAGTAGCGGAAGCCGTGGCGCCGTTCGTAGGCGTCGTTGAGTCGCGCGAGCTCCGCGGCGACGTCCACGGCCGTGCCGGCTGCCCGGTCGTACCCCTGCTCGCTGTAGCTCATCGCCGACATGGTCCCGGGCGGTGCCCCAAGGCGTGGATGTGCATCGAGGAGCTCGATCTGCTCGTCCTCGGGCATCGCGTGGGCGATGTCGCGGGCGACGTGGAACAGCACGTCTGTCGACGGGAACGGGCCGGCCATCTCGATCCGATCGAGGAACCGCGGCGCGCCCTCGAACAGGATCGCGAGCGACGGGCGGTCGAGGGTCACCGTCCCGTGCTCACCAACCGCCGGCCTCTCGGACGATGCGGTGGAGGACCCGCGCGGCGACCAGGCGGCGGTACTCCGCGGTCGACCGGACGTCGTCGATGGGGGTCAGCTCCCCGGCCAGGATCTCTGCGGCCCGATCGGCGGTCTCGGGGTTCGGGGCGCGACCGTCCAGCGCCGCCTCCGTGGCGGCGGCACGGATCGGCGTCGCGGCGACGGACCCGAGCGCCACGCGCACCTCACGCCACGGACCGTCGCCCTGCCACGCGACGGCCATCACGACCTTGCTGATCGACTGGGCTCGCCGGGTGCCGACCTTCCGGAAGCGCATCTCGCGGCCTGCGATCAACGGGAGCCGGATGCGCAGGATCAGCTCGTCGTGGGCGAGCGCCGTTTCGCGGTAGCCGGTCCAGAACCCGGCGGCCGGCACCTCCCGCTCGCCCCGCGCCGAGCCGAGGACGAACACCGCGTCGGCCGCGAGCAGGACCGGCAGCGTGTCACCGGCCGGCGAGGCATTGGCGATGTTCCCGCCGAGCGTGCCGCGGTTCTGGATCTGCGCGGCACCGATCGTCGCGGCCGCCTCGACCAGCGCCGGGACGTGCTCGCGGCAGAGGGCGGAGCGACGGATATCGGTGTACGTCGTGAGGGCACCCAGCGTCAGCCAACCCCCATCGATGGCGATGCCGCGCAGGGCGTCGATGCCCCACAGGTCCACGACGCTGGCCGGGGGCGGGCCGAGTTCGCCGGTGAGCGCGACCATCAGGTCGGTGCCGCCGGCGATCGGCCGCACGGGCGACTCGCTGCTGCCGCCGGCGAGCACGGCGAAGGCCTCCTCCAGGTCGCTCGGGCTGGTCACGGGAGGCTCGATGGGCATCGGACGGCGTCGGCGGGGCGGCGGGTCAGTCGCTCCGACCGCGGCGGCGGCCGAGGAGCAGCAGGATCAGTGCGGCGAGGACGCCGAAGCCGACGATGACCTGCCCCGGCGAGACGGACGGCAGCACGGCAGCGATGGAGTCGCCCTCGTCCGCCGGGTCAAGATCCGGGCCATCGAGTGCGTCGTCGGCGAGGGCCGCCGGCCGATGCCCGTTGGTCGGGACCGCGAGGCGGTCCGCGGGGGAGTTCACGGCACGGGTCCTCCACTGGCGACGAGGGCGATGGCCTCGACGATCTTGGTGTAGCCGGTGCACCGGCACAGGTTGCCGGCGATCGACTCGCGGATGGCGTCCTCGTCGGGGCCCCCGCCGGCGTCGAGATAGGCGCGTGCGGCCATGAGCATGCCGGGCGTGCAGATGCCACACTGCGCGCCGCCCGTGACGAGGAACGCTCGCTGGAGCGCGTCGAGCGGGGGTGCGGCCGCGCCTTCGGCATCTGCGGCAGGCTCGGCGACCGCGACCCGCGACGACGCCGGAGCGAGGCCCTCCACGGTGCGGACGTCGGTGCCGTCGACCTGGCAGATCGGGACGAGGCAGGAGTCGACCGGGGCCCCGTCGACGAGCACCGTGCACGCACCGCACTCCCCTTCCCCGCAGCCCTCCTTCGTGCCGGTGAGCGCCAGATCCTCGCGCAGGACGTCGAGCAGACGGCGCATGCCGGGAACGTCGACCTCGACCGCGGTGCCGTTGACCGAGAGGCTGTAGGCCGTCACGAGGCGCGCTCGCGGATCGGCTCGGACTCCGCGGGACGCCGGCCACAGATGTCCGGGCGCCGCGCGAGCGCCGCCATGATCCGCTCCGGGCTGGCCGGCAGGTCGGTGATCCAGACGCCGGTCGCATCGGCGATGGCGGCCACGACGGCCGGCGCTCCGACGTCCATCGGCAGTTCCCCGACACCCTTGGCGCCGTGAGGTACGCCGGTGAACGGCGCCTCGACCAGGATCGTCGAGATGCGCGGGGCGTCCAGGGCGGTCGGGATGATGTACGTCGCGAGCCGGTCGTTGAGGTA
>DATBMM010000083.1:0-5572 GCA_036554825.1 Candidatus Limnocylindrales bacterium | reverse complement strand
CCCGCGACCAAGGCGCAGCCCAAGGAGATGCTGCCGCTGGTCGACAAGCCGATCATCCAGTACGCGGTCGAGGAGGCCGTCGCGGCGGGCGTCGAGCAGGTCATCATCGTGACCTCCAGCCAGAAGCGCGCGATCGAGGATCACTTCGACCTGTCGTACGAGCTCGAGCACCTGCTCGAGGAGAAGGGCGACATCGAGATGCTCCGGCAGGTCCGCCACATCAGCGACCTCGCCCAAGTCGCCTATGTGCGGCAGAAGGAGCAGCTCGGGCTCGGGCACGCCGTGCTGATGGCCAAGGACCTCATCGGGCACGAGCCGTTCGCGGTGATCCTGCCGGACGACGTGGTGGTCGGCGATCGGCCGTGCATCGGCCAGCTCATCCACGCGTACCAGCAGACCCACGGCTCGGTCGTGGCCGTCATGGAGGTCCCCAGCGAGGACACGAGCCGCTACGGGATGATCGCCGCCGAGCCGAGCGAGGATCCGCTGGACCACGGGCGGCTGCACCGCGTCACGCAGCTCGTCGAGAAGCCGGAACCCGCGCAGGCGCCCTCGAACCTGGCGATCATCGGCCGCTACGTCCTCACGCCGAAGATCTTCGACAAGCTCGAGCAGACGCAGCGCGGCGCCGGCGGGGAGATCCAGCTCACCGACGCGATCCAGGCGATGATGGAGGAGCAGGCCGTCTACGCCTACGAGTTCGAGGGCACCCGCTACGACGCCGGCACGACGATGGGCTGGCTCAAGGCGTCGGTCGAGCTGGCCCTCCAGCGGCCCGATCTCGCGCGCGAATTCCGCGCCTACCTGTCCAGCCTGCAACCCTGACCCGAGCCGGCGATGACCGCCGAGATCCTGGTCATCGCGGCGATCCGGATCTGTGGCTCCCTGCCGGTGCTCCGGTGGCCGCTCGCTGGCGGCATCCTCGCGATCCTGGTCGACCTGTCCGACCTGCTGCTGCGCGATGCGCTCGATCTCGGCGGGGTCGGCGATTACCAGGCGCTCGACAAATGGCTGGACCAGGTCTACATGGCCGCGTTCCTGGTCGTCGCCCTGCGCTGGGAGGGTCGCGCGCGGTCGATCGCCGTCGCGCTGTACGCGTTCCGGCTGGTCGGGTTCGCCCTGTTCGAGCTCACCGGGGAGAGGATGCTGCTGCTGGCGTTCCCGAACGTGTTCGAGCTCTGGTTCCTGCTCGTCGCGGCCGTCGGTGCGCCGCGGGTCGCCGCGTGGTCGACGGCTCGGGTCGTCGTGGTGCTGGTCGGTCTCACGGCGATCAAGGAAGCCCACGAGTGGGCGCTCCACGGCGCGCGCCTGTTCGACGGGATCAGCTCGCTGGAGTTCCTGGACCTCGTCGGGCGGCGGCTCACGGGCGGCTGACCGGGCGCCAGCCGGGGGGTCGATCGAGGGGGCATGGGGTACCATGCCGCGCGGAGCGCGTCGCGGACGTCGGCGGCGCGCCGACCCATGTAGAGGGGCACGTTTGGCGGAGATCGGGACGATCCTGGGCGGCCGGTATCGGCTCGTGGAGCTGCTCGGTGAGGGTGGCATGGCCACGATCTTCCGGGCCGCCGATACCCAGCTCGGCCGCGATGTCGCCGTCAAGCTCCTCCGACCGGAATACCTCCGCGACCCGGACTTCTCGTCGCGCTTCCGGCAGGAGGCGCAGAACGCCGCCTCGCTGAACCACCCCAACGTCGTCAGCGTGTACGACTACGGCGAGGACCCGGACGGGCCGTACATCGTCATGGAGTTCGTCGACGGCGAGGACCTGGCCACGATCCTCCGACGCAACGGCTCGCTGCCGCCGGCTCAAGCCGCGCGCATCGCCGCCGCCGTCGCTCGGGCACTCGCCGCCGCGCACGCGCGCGGCATCGTCCACCGCGATGTGAAGCCTGGGAACGTGCTGATCGGCCGCGACGGCCGGGTCAAGGTGGTCGACTTCGGCATCGCTCGCGCCGTCGCCGAGGCGCAGATGACGCTCCCGGGGACGACGCTCGGATCGGTCCACTACTTCAGCCCCGAGCAGGCGCGCGGTGAGCCGGCCACGAACGAGTCGGACATCTATTCGCTCGGCATCGTCCTCTTCGAGCTGCTGACCGGGACCCGGCCGTGGGAGGGCGACAGCGCTGCGAGCGTGGCGCTGGCGCGCCTCACAGGACCCGTGCCCGACCCCGCCCTCGTGCGGCCGTCCGTGTCGCCGGACCTCGCGGCGATCACCCGGAAGGCCCTGGCGCTGCTGCCCGCCGACCGGTTCGCGTCCGCGACCGCGATGGCCGACGCACTCGAATCGTCGCGCTCAGCGGGCGCGACCGGAGCGCGCGGCGCCGGGGTGGCGGCGGCGGCCGGCGGTGCCGCGGCGGCTGGTGGGCTCGCGGCGTCGGCCGGCGTCGCCAGGTCGAACCCGACCGTCGTCTCCTACCCGGACGACGCCTACGCCAGGGCGGAGGACGTCCCGGCCCGCTACCCGACGGGTCGGACGGGCCGCCACACGGTCATCGAGGAGGAGGACGAGGCGGGGCGGCCCAGCCCCTTCGTGTGGGTCGCCGGGCTGGCTGCGATCCTGCTCCTGGCCGGCATCGGCTACGTCGTGTTCCAGCTGCTCTCCGGCCCGTCGGGGCCACCGGCGCAGCAGGTGGCCGTGCCGGAGCTCGTCGGCAAGTTGCTGGCCGATGCGACGCCCGAGGCCGAGGCGCTCGGCTTGAAGCTCGACGTCACCGAGCAGCCCTCGACCGACCAACCGGTCGGCACGATCCTCACCCAGGATCCTCCACCGGACACCCTCGTCGATACGGGCTCGACCGTGCGGGTCACGGTCGCGTCCGGCCAGGAGCAGGTGCCGATGCCCGACCTGCGCAACAAGACCGAGGCGCAGGCGGTCCAGGAGATCGTGACCGCGGGGCTCCAGCCCGGCACCAAGACCGAAGCGTTCGACCCGGTCGTCCCGGTCGGGCTGGTCGTGACCCAGGTGCCGGCCCCCGGCGTGGTCGTGACGAAGGGGACGCTTGTCGACTACGTGATCTCGAAGGGGCCCGAGCCGACGCCCACGCCGACCCCGACGCCGACCCCGACGCCGACCCCGGAGCCCACGCCCGAGCCGACCCCGGAACCGACACCCGAGCCGACCCCGGAACCGACACCGACCCCGGAACCGACGCTCGAGCCGACGCTCGTCCCGCCCTGATCAGGCTTCGGCGTCGCCCCAGAGGCTCCAGCCGGGTTCGGCCGCGGGCGGGCCGCCCGGGGTGATGGACGGCACGGCAGGATCCTCGCCCTCCCCGTCCGAGAGCCCGTCCGAGGCCACCTCCACGAACGCCAGCGGCCGGCGCGCCTCGTCGAGCGGCCGAGCCGGGGCGATGGTGAGGGGCACGACCGCGTGGTGGTGCCCCTCGGGCCAGGCCTCCCAGCAGCCCCGGATCTCGTCGCCGCGCAGCGGCTGCCGTCGCGGGTCCAGACCGCAGTAACCGAGGCCGCCGGCCACTGCTCGTCGGTAGTTGCGGCAGGTGCCGCAGGAGGTGGAGGACCGCCGGCACACCCAGCACCGCGCCGTCTCGGCCTGGGGTGTTCCGCAATGCGGACACCGCCACATCGGCATGGGCCGGATGGTAGCTGCGAGTCGGCCCGCTGTCGAGCGCGTGGATGCGCTGCGCCCGTAGGGAACGGGCGAGCTACTTCCGGATGGTCGAGCTACTTCCGGATGGTGATGACGGTTTCGTCCGTCGTCCGCCCGTGGTCCGTCGTGCGGACCAGGATGCCGGCCGTGCCGCCACCGCGGTCGGCGGACTTGGGGATCCGCGTCGTGAACGAGGCCAGGCCGCTCTCGTCCGTGATGGCGTCACCAGTCACGGTCTTCACGCCCGGGATGCTCAGCGTGAACGTGACCCGCGCCCCGGCGAGCGGCTTGCCGTCGGGATCGTCGACGAGGGCGACCAGCCGGATCTCGAACGGCAGCGTGCGCTGGCTGATCGAGTACGACGACGCGCTGACCGACGCGCGGAGCTGGCCCGACCCGCGGCGGACGGTCAGCTCTTGGGTGTTGACGTTGCCGGCCGGGTCGGTCGCGGTGACGCGGATCGGGTTCGAGCCCGACGCGATCGGGAGCGCGAGGGCGAACGTCCCGTCGGCCGCCGCGGTCCCGCCGATCGATTCGCCGGTCTTGCCGTTGCGCGCGTGCAGGGTCGACCGGCCCTGGGTCCGGCCCTCCAGCGTGACCGCCTTCCGATTGATCATCGCGCCGTCCTTGGGTGAGCTGAGCTTGATCACCGGCGGGTCGACGTCGAGGACGAACCGCACGAGCGGCGACGACTCCGACTCGCCGCCGGGTCCGACCAGGGTCACGCTGAAGTCGTTGATGCCCTTGGTCAGGGTGACCGGGATGATCATCCGCGGCGTCGGCGCGAGGGGCTTCTCGTCGATGGGTGCGGGAGCCTGGTCCTTGAGGGCGAGATAGACCCGGACGACGTAGTCGGCGTCGCCGGCGAGCCGCGACGGGACCGTGACCGACAGGTCGACCTGGCTCTGGTTCGTGTACGGCTCGGCCGGCGACTCGATGGTCGGCGCCTCGGCGACCGTGACCGGCGTCGCCACGGGGAGCGGCGTGGCGGTCACGCCCTGCACGAACGAGGAGATCGTCGACCCGAGCGCATTGGCGACGACGCCGACGCCGCCGGCCCCGATGTACAGGACGAGGAGGGCGACGACCACGACCCCGGCACCGAGCACCATCTGACCGATGAGCGGGATCCGCCGTGTCCGACGAGCCGGCCCGTGCACGGACAGGCGCCCGGGCGCGGGGGCCCGGGGTCTTGCCTTGACGGGAGTCGGACGTCCGCCGGACGGGGGGCGGGGCCGGACATGGTTTGGGCGCGTGCCGCGCCGAGTCGCCATCGGAGGCGATTGTCGCACGCCGCCGCCAGTCGGACGCCGAGGGCTTTGTCGGAGGCGATCGAAGACCGTCGGCGGCCCTCCGCGGACCTCGATGTGGAGCGCGGCACTGCGTTGTACTCTGGCCCGGTCGCGCGTGCCCCGAACCCGGCACGCGCAGGATGGAGGTTGCGTGCAGGGCCGGGATCCACGGACCGGACGCCCGTTCGACCGCTCAGGGCCCGATCGGACGGGCGGTCCCGGGACGCCCCCGAGGCGCCCGACCGCCGGCTCGGTGGCAGGTCGTCCGGCGTTCGGCCTTGGCCCGATCGCACGGGTGACGCCGTCACCGCTCGCCGCGCGATCCGCGCAGGCGGCGACGCTCCCGATGGGCCCGCGCCCCGGCTTCGGCCTGCCCAACCTGCGGCGGAACGTCTGCCCGCATTTCTACATGACGGGGACGCGCGGGGCGATCCCGATCCAGGCCCCACACCTTCTCAAGGCCCTCATCCGGCAGGACACCAACGTGTCCCGCTGCCAGCTACGCGGCGGCGTGCATCTCGACCAGGGCTACGTCAACGACGTCTGTCTGACCCCTCGCTTCAACCAGTGCGTCTTCTATGAGGACGAGCTGACGCGCGAGTGACCGCCGCGGCGCCGACGACCGACTATCACGCGGCACTGGCCGCCCTTTCCGAGCGCGGCCGGTTCGGGG
>DATBMM010000076.1:0-9145 GCA_036554825.1 Candidatus Limnocylindrales bacterium | reverse complement strand
TTCGAGCTCGGCCACGCCAACGGCGCCTCGGCCGATCACAGCCGGATCATCCGGCTCTCGTACCACCGGCCCGACTACGTCCGGTTGGCCAGGCGAGCCTACGAGTCGTGGTCGACGCTGGAGGCAGAGGCCGGCGAGCGGATCGTCACGGTGACCGGCGGCCTCGACCTGTGGCCCGCCGACCCCGCCATCCCGCTGGCCGACTACACGGCCAGCCTCGCCGCCGAGGACGTCCCGTTCGAGCTCCTCGACGCCGCCGAGATCATGCGGCGCTGGCCGGCATGGCGCCTCACCGACGACGTGACCGGCATGTTCCAATCGGCCGGCGGCATCGCCGATCCGTACCGCGGCAATGCCGCCCACCGCCGACTGGCGCAGCGCCAGAACGCGAAGCTCGTCGAGCGGACGCCGGTCGACGCCATCCGCCAGACCGGCGGCGCGTACGAGATCGATGCAGGCGGCGTCACCTACGGGGCGGGTCGCGTCATCCTCGCCGCCGATGCCTGGACGAACGAGCTCCTGGCGCACCTAGACCGGCGGCTGCCGCTGACGGTGACCCAGGAGCAGGTCACGTACTTCCACCCGCGCGAACCGGGACCCTTCGCAGCGGATCGCTTCCCGGTCTGGATCTGGATGGACGATCCCTCGTTCTACGGCTTCCCGGCGTATGGCGAGCCCGGCCCGAAGGTCGCCCAGGACGCCGGCGGCCAGGTCGTCACACCGGAGACGCGGACGTTCGAGGCGGATCCCCGCATCAGCGCGCGCGTCCGAGGGTTCGTGGAGTCCCGGCTGCCGGCCGCCGCCGGCCCGGAGATCTACACGAAGACCTGCCTCTACACACTGACCCCGGACCGCGACTTCGTGATCGATCGGGTGCCCGACGCACCCGGCGTGGTGGTCGGGCTGGGTGCCGCCCACGCGTTCAAGTACGCCTCGGTGCTGGGGCGGATCCTCGTGGAGCTCGCACTCGACGGACACTCTGCGTCCGATGGCGAGATCGGCGCGTTCCGCATCGATCGACCCGTGCTGCTCGAATCCGACCCGCCGCTGACGCCGCTCGTCTGATCGGCCAGGGCGCTCGTCTGATCGGCCAGGCCGCGGACGCGGCGCGCATCGCGAACCCGATGTTGCGCACCACATGACCGTGTGCCAAGGTACCGCCCACTCGAGCCCGGTCTCGAGGGATCACGCCGCGGCCCGGGGTGGACGGGTCGCCTGGAGGAGCTTCGCGATGCGATCGTCCCTGTCCGCACGCCTGATCCGTGCGCTCGCCGCGGCCGGCCTGACCGCCGCACTCGTCCTGCCAGCGGCCGCTCCGGCCACGGCCCAGGGCGAGGTGCTCCGCGTGGGGACGACGCAGGACCTCGATTCCATGAACCCGTTCCAGACGGTCCTCGTGACCGGATTCGAGGTCTTCACGCTGAACTACGACCTGCTCGTGAACTTCGGCCCGGACCTCGAGCCCGTCCCAGGGTTCGCCGAGTCGTGGTCCCAGTCCGAGGACGGGCTTACCTGGACCTTCAAGATGCGCGAGGGCATGCAGTGGTCGGACGGTGAGCCGGCGACGGCGGAGGATGCACGCTGGACGCTGCAATTGATCCTCGATGCCATCGCCAGCGAGGACGGCTTCCTCGGCGCCGGCTACCTCGATCCGTACGTATCGAACGCGGGGGTGACCGAAGTCGCGGCGCCCGACGCGACCACGCTGGTCGTGACCACCGACCGGCCCAACGACCAGATCCTGAAGATGTACGTCCCGATCGTGCCGAAGCACGTCTGGGAGAGCGTGACGCCGGCCACGATGTCGGACTTCACGAACGGGGTGCCGGTCGTCGGCTCCGGGCCGTACCAGGCGGTGGAGTGGGAGATCGGCCAGTTCATCCGCTTCGAGAAGAACCCTGACTATTGGCTCGACTTCGAGGGCGCCGGAGAGGTCGTCATCCAGATCTTTTCGAGCGCCGACACGATGGTCCAGGCGCTCCGGACGGGCCAGCTGGACTACGCCCACGGCGTCAACGCTGACCAGTTCGACGCCCTCAAGACCGAGGAGAACATCGTCACCGTCGACGGCACGGCCAACGGCTGGACCGAGCTGGGGTTCAACACGTACGGCACCGGCACCGGGAAGACCATCGAGGACGGCGGACCGTCGACGAAGGCCCTGCTCGATGTCGCCTTCCGTGACGCCATCGGCTACGCCATCGACCGCGAGACGCTCGTCGACCGCGTCCTGGGCGGCTACGGCGAGGTCGGCACGACGAACGTCGCCCCGTTCCAGGTGAAGTGGCACGTCGAGCCGGACAACCCGCGGACATTCGACATCGAGCTCGCCAAGCAGAAGCTGGATGCCGCCGGCTACGTGCTCCAGGGCGACCAGCGGATGGACAAGGAGGGCAAGCCGATCCAGCTCAGCCTGGTCATGCCGGACTCCGAGTCGACATATCCGGCTGCCGCGCAATTCATCAAGGACTGGCTCGCGGAGCTGGGCATCACCGTCACGACCGACGTGTTCGACAGCGACACGCTCACGGCGATGATGTTGCCGCCCGAGGGCGGCGATCCGGTCAACAAGGCCGACTACGACCTGTTCATCTGGGCGTGGGGCGGCGACGTCGACCCGAATTCGCTCCTCGAGATCTTCACCTGCGACCAGATCGGCAGCTCGTCGGACAGCAACTACTGCAACCCGGCCTATGACGACCTGTTCGAGCGGCAGAACGTGGCGACCTCCGAGGAGGAGCGCAAGGCCTTGCTCGCCGAGATGCAGAACCTGTTCTACGACGAGGCGCCGTACCACATCCTGTTCTACGACGCCCAGCTCGAGGCCTACCGGACGGACCGCTTCCACGGCTGGCAGAACCAGCCGACGGCCAATGGCGTGCCGCTCTTCGGATACGGGTCGCTCGGCTACACGCTGCTCAAGGTCGGCCCTGAGCCCAGCGCGGAACCATCCGCCGAGGCCCCGAGCGCGGGAACCAGCGGCGCCCCAGCGACGGCCGCGCCGAGTACCCCGGGCACCGGCTCGCCGGCGTCCGACATGACCCCGATCCTGCTCGGCGTCGGAGCCCTCGTGGTCGTGGTGGTCGGCGCGCTCGCGCTGAGCCGTCGACGCGCATCGGCAGCCGAAGAGGAGTAGGCGACACCGACGTGACGGCGGTTCGAGGGGACGCCGACCGGCCGGCGATCGGTCGACGCCGGCGGGGCTGAGCGCGCATGGCGAGCGGATTCGTCGGTCGACGCGTGGGTCAGGCGCTCTTCACGATCGCCATGATCGTCATCCTCAACTTCGTGCTGTTCCGGCTGATGCCGGGCTCGCCGGAGAGGGCGACGCTGCGCATCCCCGGGATCAGCCCGGAGGTCTATGCGGCGACACGGGCCAGGCTCGGTCTCGACAAGCCGATCTTCCCCGACCAGCTCGTGGCCTACGTCGGGGCCACGGCCCGCGGCGACCTCGGCTATTCGTACAAGTACCGCGGCCAGCCGGTCTCGGAGGTCATCGGGCAGCGCGTCTGGCCGACCCTGATCCTGTTCGGGCTCGGAGAGGTGCTGGCGATCGCCGCCGGCCTGGCGCTCGGCGCGTATACCGGCTGGAGACGCGGCGGCCCGGTCGACTATGTGGGGAACGGGCTCTCGCTCGTGCTCTATTCGATGCCGTACTTCCTGCTGGGCATGATCCTGCTCGTCATCTTCGCGGTGGGCCTCGGCTGGTTCCCGGTATCGGGCATGTTCACGATCGGCGGCGTCTACCCGTCCTTCGTCGACAAGCTCGCCGACTTCGGCCGGCACCTCGTGCTCCCGCTGGCCACCGTGAGCCTCGGGCTGATCGGCCAGTACTCGATCCTGATGCGCTCATCGGTGATCGAGACCCTCGGTGAGGACTACATCACGACCGCCCGGGCGAAGGGCATCGTCGACCGACGGGTCCTGACGCGTCACGCCATCCCGAACGCGATGCTGCCGACCGTCTCGCTCATCGCGATCAATCTCGGCTACCTCATCGCGGGCGCCATCACGGTCGAGGTCGTGTTCAACTGGCCGGGGCTCGGCACGCTGACGGTCGATGCCCTGGCGGCGCGCGACTACCCGGTCCTGCAGGGCATCTTCCTCTTCCTGAGCATCTCGGTCGTGCTGGCCAACCTGGCGGCCGACGTCATCTACGGCTGGCTCGATCCGCGGGTGCGGACATGACGGCCGGCACGGTCACGCCGACCGACGCGCGCTGGGTGCAGCTGCGTCTGCGCCTGCGCGGCTGGCGCGAGTTCGCGGTCAGGTTCCTCCGCCGGCCCGAAGGGCTCGTCGGGGCGTTCATCATCGGCGTCTTCGCGGTGCTGGCCATCGCGCCCGCGGCCTTCGTGGGGCCGCTCGAGACGGCGACGACTGCGACCGGTGAGCGTCTGGCTGCTCCCGACGCGCTGCACATCCTGGGCACCGACGAACTCGGCCGGGACATCCTCAACCTGACGTTCCACGGGGCGCGCGTGTCGATGATCATCGGGCTGCTGGCGACGGTGGTGACGGTCGCCATCGGGGTGTTCGTCGGGATCGTGAGCGGGTTCATCGGCGGCTGGGTCGACACCACGCTCATGCGCATCACGGACTTCTTCCTGGTCCTGCCGACGTTCGTCCTCGCCCTCATCCTGGCGCCGATCCTGCGGGAGATCTTCGGCACGACCTCGGAGTTCTTCGGGATCCGGATCACCTTGTACATCATCGTGGTGGTCATCGGCATCACGAGCTGGGCGTCGACGGCGCGCATCATCCGGTCCCAGACGCTGTCGGTGAAGGAGCGCGCGTTCGTCGATCGCGCTCGCGTCATCGGCGGCGGACGCGGTCACATCATGCTCACCCACGTCCTGCCCAACGTCCTTGGGCTGATCGTCGCGAACACGGTCCTGACGTTCGCCGGGGCGATCCTGACCGAGACGAGCCTGTCGTTCATCGGTCTCGGCGACCCGTTCCAGCCGTCGTGGGGTCAGCTGCTGGACGCCGCGCGCGGATCGGGCGCACCGGGTCTTGGGGCGTGGTGGTACTTCATGCCGCCGGGGATCTGCATCATCCTCGTGGTCCTCGCGTTCACGCTGGTCGGCGGCGCGCTCGACGACCTTCTCAACCCGCGGCTGCGAGCACGTCGATGAGCCAGTCGATCCCGCCATCGCAGCTCCCCGGCCTGTCGCCGCCTGCCCTGGAGCCGGAGGCCGACCCGGCCGCTGGTGCGACTGCCGTGCCGGGTGCCGCGGAAAGCCTGGATGCGACGGAGCTGTCCGCCGCGGCCATCGAGGCGCTGCCGGAGCGCACGCTCGGACGCCGCCAGTGGCCGCTGCCGAAGCAGGCGGATCCGGACGCGCCACTCCTCGAGGTCGAGGGCCTGACGACCCACTACCACCTCGCCTCTGGCGCCGTCCACGCAGTGGACGGGGTGTCATTCCGGCTCGACTACGGCGAGGCGCTCGGCATCGCCGGGGAATCGGGCTGTGGCAAGACCACGACGGCGTTGTCCCTGGTGCGCATCCTGCCGACCAACGCCCGGATCGAGTCGGGCAGCGTGAGGCTCATGGGCATCGACCTCGCCGCCAAGAGCGACACCGCACTACGTCGCTACCGCTGGCGCGAGATCAGCATCGTGTTCCAGGGGGCGATGAACGCGCTCAACCCGGTCCGCCGCGTGCGCGACCAGATCGCCGAGCCGATCGAGGAGCGCCTCGGCGAGTCGCCGAAGGCCGCGGGGAAGCGCGCCGGCGACCTGCTCGAGCTGGTCGGTATCCCACGGGCCCGCGGTCGCGCGTACCCCCATGAGCTCTCGGGCGGGATGCGCCAGCGCGCGATGATCGCGATGGCGCTGGCCTGCGACCCGGCGGTCATCATCGGCGACGAGCCGACCACGGCCCTCGACGTCATGGTCCAGGCGCAGATCCTCGAGCTGCTCGAATCCCTCCGCCATAAGCTCGGGCTCTCGCTGATCCTCATCACCCACGACCTGTCGGTCATCGCCGAGACCTGTGACCGGGTGATGATCATGTACGCCGGCCGGGTCGCGGAGGAGGGGCCGGTGGACGAGGTCTTCCGCCGGCCGCGGCACCCCTATACCCAGCGGTTGCTGGCGGCGTTCCCGAACATCAAGGCCGATCGGCGCGCCCTCGACGTCATCCCCGGCGCGCCGCCCGACCTGCTGCATCCGCCGCAGGGCTGCCGCTTCGCCGCGAGGTGCCCGTTCGCGATGCCCATCTGTACCGAGGTCGACCCGGCCGAGACGATCTTCGGCTCGACCCGCGTCGCATGCCACCTGTATCCGCAATCCGGCGACGGCGTGCCGATCACGGTGCCGCCCGCCGCCGGACCCGTCGCCGGGGTCGCCTGATGGCCGACCACCTCATGCGTCTCAGCGGGATCGAGGTCCATTACCCGATCCGGGGCGGCGGGTTGCTCGGGCTCTCCCGGAAGCCCGCCGGACATGTCCGCGCCGTGGACGGCGTCGACCTGACGCTCGACAAGGGGGAGGTCCTGGCGCTCGTCGGCGAGTCGGGCAGCGGCAAGACCACGACCGGCCGCGTCATCGTCAAGCTCACTCGCCAGACGGCCGGTCGGATCGAGTTCGAGGGCCAAGACGTCAGCGATCTTCGTGGAGGACCTGCGTTGCGTGCCTACCGCCGCCGGGTCCAGATGATCTTCCAGGACCCGTACGAGACGCTGAACCCGAAGCAGACCATCCACGACTTCGTGGTGGAGCCGCTCGACGTCAACCGCATCGGGAACCGCGAGGAGCGCGAGCGGCTGGTCCTCGAGGCGCTCGAGGCCGCCGGCCTGCGACCAGCGGCGGAGTTCGCCTTCCGCTTCCCGCACGAGCTGTCCGGCGGGCAACGCCAGCGCGTGGTGATCGCCGGGGCGCTCGTGATGGATCCGGAGGTCATCGTCGCCGACGAGCCCGTCTCGATGCTCGACGTGTCGATCCGGACCGAGCTCCTGCGTCTGATGCTCGACCTGCGCCGGGAGCGCGGGCTGACCTATCTGTTCATCACCCACGACCTGTCGCTCGCGTGGGTGATCGCCGACCGCATCGCGGTGATGTACCTCGGCCGCATCATGGAGATCGGCACGGCCGAGGCCGTCATCCGGACCCCGCGCAACCCATACACCGCGGCGCTCGTCTCGGTCTCGCCGTCGCCCGAGCCGCTGTCCAGGGCAGAGCGATCGACGCGGACCATCCTGAAGGGTGAGACGCCCGACGCCGTCCGCATCCCGGCCGGCTGCCGGTTCCACCCACGCTGCCCGCTCGCCTTCGATCGCTGCCGGGTGGAGTCGCCGCCACTGTTCGACCTGGGCGGCGGACATGCGTCCGCGTGCTGGCTCGCCGAACCTGGCCTTGCCGGTGAGGGTCGGACCCTCCCGATGGCCGATCCAGCCGCCATCCGTCCCGCCTCGGCGTCGCCATCGACGGCGGGATCCGCGGTGGTGGAACCCTCGACCTCGGACGCCGCACCGGCGTCGTGAGAGCAGCCCTCAGAGGCGTGCTCCTGTTCTCGATCGGTGCGCTCGCGGTAGCCTCGACGCCCGACCGCGCCGGGGCCGCGGATGTCGACGACCTGATACTGCGCATCGGCACGGTCGAGGATCTCGACTCGATCAACCCGAACCTGGCCTTCGTCGACACCTCGGCCGAGGCGACCATGCTCGCCTACGACTCGCTCGTCGGATTCGGCCCGGGGATGGACTACGTCCCGGGCTTCGCCGAGGCGTGGACCGCGGCCGGCCGGACGTGGACGTTCACCATCCGCGACGGCATGCGCTGGTCCGACGGCCGCGTGGCCGACGCGAACGACGCCGCGTTCACCTTCCGCTATCTGCTCGCCAGCATGGACCCGACCTACGCCGGGCCATGGGCGCCCGATGGCAACGACGTGCCACGCTCCGGGGCGACCCGAGGTGACGGCCGCCCCGATCACCCGCTGTCGCTCTACGGCGAGGTCCTGGTCGATGCGGTCGGGCTGCGCACGGTCGACCTCGTCGACGATCACACCGTGACCCTGACCACCGCCGAGCCGACGACGCTGCTCCTCGGCGCGCTGGTGCCCATCCTCCCCGCGCACATCTGGGCGACGGTCCCGTTCGCCGAAGCGGCGACGACCTTCCAGGCGGAGCCGCCGGTCATCGGGAGTGGGGCGTTCCAGCCGACCGTCTGGCGGCGTGGTTCATCCGTCCGCTTCGTGCGCAACTCCTTCTACTGGGGCGGGCAGCCCGCGATCGACGCCGTCGAGCTTCGCGTCTATCCCGACCAGCGCGCGATGGCCGCAGCCCTCCAACGCGGGGACATCGACTACGCGCGGGGGATCGCGCCATCCGACGTCGCGGCGCTCGACCGCGACGACGACATCATGCTCGCGGTCGGACCGGCGGCCGGCTTCACGCACCTTGCGTTCAACGCCTACCCGAGGGCCATCGACGGCGGGGGTGCCTCGACCGGCGCCGTGCGCGACCCGGCGTTCCGCGACGCCCTCGGCTATGCGCTCGACCAGGATGAGATCATCGAGGTGGCCCGGGACGGCCATGCGACCCCCGGCTCCACCCTGATCCCGCCGGCGGTCGTTCCCTTCCACGCCGAGCCGTCGCGCCCCCGGCGATTCGACCCGAGGGAGGCGGCCGTCCGGCTCGACGCAGCCGGCTACCGCGATACCGACGGCGACGGGACGCGCGAGGACCTCGACGGACGGCCGATCGACCTGCGGCTCGTCTACCCGACCTCGGACCCGTCCTACGCCGCGGCGGCCGTCGCCGTCGCGGCCGGTTGGGAGGAGGTCGGCGTCGGCGTGACGGTGAACGGGCTCGAGCCGGACACCCTGACGGAGCTGCTGTACGTGCCGGAGGCTGGCGGCACGGCCGACTACGACGTCGAGCTGTGGAGCTGGAACGGCTCACCCGATCCCGACTTCCTCCTGTCGCTGCTCACGACCGCCGAGATCGGCGGCTGGAGCGACAGCAACTACGCGAACCCGGCCTACGACGATCTCTTCGCGGATCAGCGTCGGGCGGCCACGGTCGAGGACCGCCAGGCGATCGTGCGCCGCATGCTCGACCTGGCGTACGACGACGCGCCGTATCACGTCCTCTACTACGACGACGAGCTCGACGCTCACCGTACCGACCGGTTCGAGGG
>DATBMM010000295.1:0-4007 GCA_036554825.1 Candidatus Limnocylindrales bacterium | reverse complement strand
CCAGCACTCGAGGACCTCTTCGTGGTCCTCCTCGCAGCGGCTGGCCAGCACGCCGCCCTCGACCTCGATGCGCGCGCTCCCAGGGCTGATGGCGTCGACGGTCTGGGTCGATCGACCGCGCAGGTAGTTCAGCAGCCGGTAATCGGCCGCGATCTTGGGTCCCAGGTCGCGGTCGTGGTCCATGCCCATCGCGGACAGCCTACGCCGTTGCCGACGGGCGCGGCGCTCGGCCCGCGCCGTCGGGTCAGGCGGTCGCCTCCTCGGTGGCCGCGGCACGCTCGAGGATCCGGATGGCGTTGCCGAAGGGGTCGCGGATGCCCATGTCGGTCCCGTAGAAATGGTCCATCGGCTCCTGCGTGATGTCGGTCACGCCGCGCTCCTTGAGCGTTTCGTGCAGCGCACGGGCATCGTCCGTATGGAACACGAGGCCGCTCATGGCGCCCTTCGTGATCAACTCGCGGATCTGCGCCGCGGTCGCCTCGTCGTGCAGCGGCGGCCCCGGTCGCTCGAGGGAGATCTCGACACCGGGCTCGCTCGGCACACGGACCGTCAGCCACCGATAGCCGCCCTGCGTGAAGTCGGCGCCCACTTCCAGCCCGAGCTTGTTGACGTAGAAGTCGAGCGCTTCGTCCTTGTCGAGGACGTAGATCGTCGTGACGTTGAGTCGGGTGATCATCTCTGAGTCGTCTCCTGTGCGGCGAGCCAGTGGCCCGTCAGCCGAGCGCCTTCTTCACGAGGGCGACGATCTGCTTCTCCTCGGCGGGGGTCAGCTTCGTGAGCGCCCATGACGTCGCCCACATGGCGCCGTCGTCGAGCAGCGCCTCCTCGTTGAAGCCGAACGTCGCGTAGCGGGCCTTGAACTTGGAGGCGTTCTGGAAGAAGCACAGGACCTTGCCGCCCTTCGCCCAGGCGGGCATCCCGTAGTAGGTCCGCGGCGCGAGCTCCGGGGCGGCGGCGGAGATCAGTTCATGAAGACGCCGAGCCATCGCTGCGTCCGACTCCGGCATCTTGGCGATGGCCTGGAGCAGGTCCTGCTCGCCATCGGCGCCGCTCTTCGCGGCCTTGAGCTCACGGGCGCGCTCTCGCATCGCGCCCTTCTCTTCATCGGTGAACGTCGAGACGTTGCCTGTCCGCTCGTCGGGCATGTGGTGGTCCTCCAGGTGTCGGTTCGGGTGGGTTTCTGGCCCCACCCTACGGGGCAGTCGCTGTCTTCGCTTCTCCGAAACTGCTCGATCTCGGCTTTGGCGGCATTACCCGTCGCGGCTGGTCTCGGGCCCCTTCGCGGGGCCGCGTGTACGCCATCTGGACGCAATTCGGCGCCACGATCGGACCGTTCCCCAGGCGATACGTCGATGGCGGTTCCCCGACGATCTCCCGGAAGGTCCGGCTGAACGTCCCGAGGCTCGTGAACCCGACGTCGAAGCAGACGTCCGTCACGCTGCGGTCGGTCTCGCGCAGCAGGAACATCGACCGCTCGACCCGTCGCCGCTGCAGGTACCGGTGCGGCGTCTCACCGAAGACCGCCCGGAAGGAGCGGATGAAGTGCGCTTCCGACACATGGGCGACCGCCGCGATCGATGGGACATCGAGGGGCTCGGCGTATGCCCGATCCATCGCGTCACGGGCGCGCAGCAGGCGTCGATTGAAGTCCTCGGTCTCGCGGCTCACGGCTGCAACGCTACGCCATCGCGGGAAGACGGCGGCGCCTCGTTGAGGTCGTTACGTATCGGCCCGTTCGGGCGCCACCGCTCGCACGAGGACGGCCCCGATGACGAGCATCGCGACACCCCACGCCAGGAACCCGACGTCATACACGAACTCGTCCGGACCGGGTCGGACATGGTGCAGCTCGAGCAGATGGTGGTTCACGACGCCCTCCACCGTGTTGAACAAGCCCCAACCGAGGGACATGCCACCGACGAGGGTGCGTGTACCGCCGACCTCGTGACGAGCCCCGTTCGAGGACATCAGCGTGAACACACCAGCCACTGTCAGGACCCAGGTCGCGGCGTGGAAGATGCCGTCGCCGAGCGTGTTGAGCTCCAGGTTCTCCAGGGTCGTCGGCGGTGTCGGCGTGCTGACCATGTGGTGCCATTGCAGGATCTGATGCAGCACGATGCCGTCGAAGAAGCCGCCGAGGCCAAGCCCGAGAAGGATGGCAGCGGCAAGGAGTCGGCGGCGGTTCGGTGGGTGGCGTGAGTCCGACACGATCGGGTCCATGCGGGTCTGAGGAGCCCAGAATCGATCTCCACCGACGCTTCCCGTGCTGCGATGCCTCGGCGCCGCCTGTCGTTGGCATGACAGAGCGCGCGCGATAGCCGGACCGGGTCAGTCGATGTACTGGAGCGGCGTCACCACGAAGTCGTCCGGGAGCGTCACCCCGGTCCGGTGGTCAGGGCAGTAGCCGAACGGGTTCTTCTCGAGGTACTGCTGGTGGTAGTCCTCGGCGAAGTAGAACTCCGGCGACTCCTTGATCTCGGTCGTGATCCGGCCGTAGCCGGCCGCTGTCAGGCGCTCCTGGTACATGTCGCGCGACATCTCCGCGAGGCGGCGCTGCTCCGGCGTCCTGGGGATGATGATCGACCGGTACTGCGAGCCGACATCGTTGCCCTGCCGCAAGCCTTGCGTCGGATCGTGGTGCTCCCAGAAGCTCTTGAGCAACTGCTCGTACGAGATCCGCTTCGGATCGAACGCGATCTGGACGACCTCGGCATGCCCGGTCCGCCCGGTGCAGACCTCCTGGTAGGTGGGGTTCGGCGTGTACCCACCGGCGTATCCGACCGCCGTGCTGACCACGCCGGGCAGCTGCCAGAACTCCTTCTCGTCACCCCAGAAGCAGCCCAGGCCGAACACGGCGGTCTCGATGCCCTCCGGCCACGGGCCGGCGATCGGTGTGCCGAGGACGGCGTGGATGCCCGGTTCGACGATCGGGTCCGGTCGGCCCGGCAGGGCCTCATCGGGCGAGGGGATGGCGTTGGCTCGGGGTCGAAGGAACTGCATGCGCTCAAGTGTATGCAGAGGTCGGTTCCGTGCCGTCGACCTCGGCTAGCATCCCGTGGCTGTGGGGACTGACCTCGACGCCGCCCTCCGCGCCATCGACACCTGGGGCGCCGATCACGCCGCCGCGGCGGTCGTCGGCCCGGACGGCGTCACCGCGCAGCACGGCGACGCCGACCGTCGCTTTCGTTGGGCGTCTGTCACCAAGCTCGCGACCGCCCTGGCGATCCTGACCGCGGTCGATGACGGGTCGATCGATCTCGACGAGCCGGCTGGTCCGCCTGACTCCACGGTCCGGCACCTGCTGGCGCATGCGTCGGGCCTGCCGTTCGACGGCGACGGGGTGCTGGCCAGACCGGGCACGCGGCGGATCTACTCGAACGCCGGTTTCGACCGGCTCGGAGCGCTGCTCGCGGAGCGCGATGGCCGCCCCTTCGCGGTCGCCCTCAGCGATCGGGTCCTCGCGCCGCTCGGGATGGCGGGGACCGAGCTCCTCGAGCGACCCTCGGACGGGCTGCACGGGCCGTTGGTCGATGCGGCGGCGCTGGCCGCTGAGATGCTTCGGCCCACCGCGATCTCCAGGGCGACCGCCGCCCTAGCCTTCGATGTGGTGTTCCCCGGGCTCAAGGGCGTGCTGCCCGGCGTCGGCACCTTCGACCCGCTCGATTGGGGTCTCGGCGTCGAGATCCGGGATGGGAAGCGACCGCATTGGACGGGCGACCGGAACTCGGCCGCGACGTTCGGTCATTTCGGCGGCGCGGGCACCTTCGTCTGGGTCGACCCGGCCATCGACCGGGCGTTGGTCTGCCTGACCGATCGGGAGTTCGGATCGTGGGCGATGGAGGCCTGGCCGGCGTTCTCGGACGCCGTCATCGATTCGCAAGGCGAGCGCTGAGGCGTATCGGCGTCTGCAGGGCTCACCGTGGACCATCGACTTGCGGGGTCAGCCGCGATCGCCACAGGAGGCTCGCCATGCCAGCCAAGTCGGAGAAGCAGCGCAAGTTCATGGG